>CAMJFD010000051.1 GCA_946404845.1 uncultured Butyrivibrio sp.
CCCACATCTGCTGGAACTGGAATATTGCAAGTGTCAGCCATGCAGGCTTAACATTCGGCATTACTATCTTCCAGAAGATCTGATATTCTGATGCACCATCTAGTCTTGCTGATTCCATAAGTGACTGTGGGAGCTGCTCCATAAACTGTTTCATCAGATACAGACCCATACCGTACTGACACGCTGGAAGTATAAGTGCCAGATACGTATTATTAATATGCAGCCATGAGATGATCATGTAGTTAGGTATCTGAGTTACTGTCCAAGAGAACATCATTGAGAGTACTACCATGTTGAACAGTATCTTTTTACCAGGAAAATCATGCTTGGCAAGCGGATATGCTGCAAGTGATGCAAATATTACATGCAGGAATGTTCCGCAGCCTGTTATTATTACTGTGTTCAGGATGTACCTTGAAAAAGGTACCCATGAATCACTCATTATTGTGAACAGATCTGTGAAGTTCTCCAGCGTAGGATTTCTAACCAGTATCTTAGGTGGATACTGGAATATCTCATCCAGCGGCTTAAGAGCGTTATTGATGATCATTACAAGTGGCAGTGCCATGAACACACCACATATCGCCATCAGTACGAACAGGATTGTGTTACCTGCCATTGATCTGTTTACTTTTTTCTGGCGAGGCTTAAATAAGCGGCGCTTTATTGTAGTAGTTGTAGTTTCTTTTTTCTTCAAACTGATATCCACTTATTCTCCCACCCTTCTTAATAGTCTCTGTACTAATTTATTGGTACCTACCATGAGCAGGAATAGTACTGTTGCAATTGATGATGCATAACCCATATCAAATCTCGTTGAACCATAGTCGAGAAGGTGTGTTACAACTGTTGCACCTGCGTAGTTGACTGATGGGTTACCAGCAAGCTGTATTGATATATCCGCTACCGCAAAAGACTGTGTGATCTGCATTACAGCACCGAACATCAGCTGAGGCTTCATAGTAGGAAGTGTTATGTACCACAGTTCCTGCCATCTGTTCTTGATACCGTCAAGAGCACCTGCTTCGTATAGTGATCTGTCTACAGTCTGAAGACCAGCTATGAATGACAGGAAACCTGTACCAAGTGACAGCCACAACTGTACGACGATCAGACATGGCAGGATGAGACTTGCATCCTGCATCCAGAGCTTTTGCTCATCCAGAAATCCTAACTTGATGAGCATTCCGTTCAGATATCCATATCTGTCACTTGACAGAATCAGTGACCATACCATGTATGCGTTACCACAAATAGATGGTGCATAGAATATAAGTGTCAGGAATGTCCTAATCTTAGGACTAAATTCATTTATGATCCAGGCAAATAGCAGGCACAGAATATAACTGATAGGTCCTGTTACCACCGCGAATATAAGAGTATTCTTGAGTGATATCATGAATATGTCATCTTCCAGGAACAGCTTGATGTAGTTGCCCCATCCGTTAAATGTTGGCCATTCGAGCATATTGAAATATGTAAATGAAAGACCTATTGATATAAGTACAGGTAATACTGTGAACAAAAAGAATAAAATAAAGTAAGGAGCCATCATTACATAACAAGCTTTATTCTTTTTGATTCTGTAGCTCAGAGAACCATGTCTTTTGGCAATTTCTCTTGCCGTATACATTGACTTATCATCTTCATGTTCTCTGCTTAAGTTATTGTGTTCAAGCATTTCGTCCCTTCCTTTATTCCTCAAGTGTTGATAATCCAAACTCTTTTCGTTTATAGGTTATCTCATCATTTATATACAGTACTTTGTCCATCAGCTCTTCTCTTGGAGATGCTGTATCAGTCTCAGTTGTAACTGTATAGAATGCATTGTTTACGTTTCTCCATGAATAATATCCGCCTGGAACCTGTGGGATTCCATCCACCCATTCAAAGGCTTCTGCCAGATTTTCATATGTATCAACTGGCCATGGCATCTGTTCAAATGCTTCTATATTGGCTGTTGCAACTCTCGCTGCAGAACCCATAAGTGATTCCATCTCTCTGTCGAACAGTGTCTGAACATCTGCTGAAGTCCACCATTTGAGGAATTCCCAGCATTCATCAGGATACTCTGTATCTGCCATAATCATACTTGCAAGGCCGCTACAGCCAACTGAATGATCAACTGTTCCATCTTCCTGAACTGTTCCAGGAACTACTGTGAAGTCCCACAATCCTGCGATATCAGGAGCAGATACTTCCAGGTTGTTATATACTGTGTAGTCCGCTATGATAATTGGACACTCACCAGTTCTGAATCTCTCTTCTACACTTGTAGTCTTATCAAGACCATAGTCTGTATAGAATTCGCAGTACTGCTTGAATGTATTAACAGCTATATCTGAATCAAGTGCAGATGAGATACCATCTTCTGTGTAATACTCTCCGCCGTTCTGATACAGGAGCATTGCAAATATCTGTTCACTTGGCAGCATTCCAAATTCCATCTGATTCTTGGCAAGTACTGACATTATTACTTTGACGTCATCCCATGTCTCAGGAACTTCAAGTCCCAGCTCAGCCAGGATATCTTTTCTGTAGAACATTACCGGGAATGTCTGTGTCTCAGGCAGAGCATATATAGCTCCGTCAAATGTAAATGCTGTAAGTGCACTGTCATAGAATCTTGATGTTACTTCATCTATGTCACTGAACTGGCTTAAATCCAGAACCGCATTTCTAAGTCCGTAGTTAACAGGTGTATCATTACCGGTATTTAGTACCGCTCCCGCAATACCATTTGTATTAGCTACCTGAATAGCAACGTCTGGTCCCTCTCCTGCAAGTTCAGCTCTCAGAAGTGTATTCATATCCACCAGCTGAACGTTTACATTAATTCCATTTTCACTTGTAAATGATTCATCAATCAGCGACCTAATGACATTGGCCTGATCTCGACCAGTACCAATCCAAAGTGTAATTGTTGTATCATCTGAATTCTCTTCTGTAGCACCTAGTGAGTTATAGTCAATAATGAATGAATAATACAGTCTTGAGCATTCATAACTTATTTTGTCCCAGATACTGTTATCAGCGATTTCCACATCCTGATCTGCAGAGTAAACAAATATTCTGTCAATCTGAAGTGGCTGGCTGATTACCTGAGTGATCCATGTACCGCAAGCTCTTACGTTAGTCTTATAAGTACTGATTACTCTTACAAAATGCTCTACATCATCTATCAGATAATCTAGCTGATCTCTCATTGTTATCAGAACTGTTTCCTTATCAGATGTATGACCAACTGCAGTTCTAAGTGATACGATTGCTTCGTCGAGTTCATCTCTTACTTCTGTAATCTCATCTACTATAGTAGGAAGAGAACTTTCTATCTGATAATCACGGTATGTATCAGGAGATACACCAGTGATTCTGATTACTTTTCTGTATATTGCATTTAATTTGGATACACAGTCCTGAACCTGAGCAATTGTATCTGAGAAGTCACCCAGAACTACTTCCATTCGGATTGTGTGCTGTCCAGCTTCCAAATAAAAACTGTATGGATTGTCATCTGCATCTGCCAGGACATCTTCTCTCCATCCTGATTCATAACTAAATCCATAATTTTCAAGTTCTTTAAATGGAACCTCGCCATCTATATAAATCTTTCTGGATACATAGATACCTCTCATGAAGTTCTGTTTGTCAAAAAGTGATATGTTGTAATATCCGCTTTCTGGAACTTCAAAATTCCATTCAATCCACTGCCCTGCATCGTCCCATGACGAACCACCTATTGTATTATTAAGCAGTAATTTACTGCTTGATGGTGAAACAGCTTTAGAAGACTGATCCTGCTTGGCATATAACATCTGGGATGATGTCTTGACTGCATCCTCGCCTTCGATAGTTATCATTGCATTACTTGCATCTGTATAGCCGTTTGCATCCCACTCAGCCTTTTTGTCTTCATAGCTCTTAACCTCTTCTGAATTGCTGAAGGTGAGCTGTCCGATCAGCATTGGCTCTCTTTGTGAATTAATGCTGAGTGTATGATGTCCTTCTTCCAAATAGAATGACAACGGACTAGTTACATAACCGTTATTGTCATATAGATTTGTTGTAACCCACTCAGGAATCTCAACCGATGTAGGTTTCATATCGTTTCCCTGAGTATCTTTTTCCCAGGTAACTGATGTAAGTCCCTGATCAAAGCACTCGCTCGCTGTATCAGTTGTCCATATTCTGGAGAACTCTATAAGTGACAGCTCTCCGTAGGTAAGCTCACCATCGAGGAAAAAACTTCTCTGAATCTCTGAGTTCTTACCTTCTACCGGATAATAGGTAACTGACAGTTCATATACTCCAGCCTCTTCTACATCGAAATCATATTCAACATATCCATCCTCTGAAGTAAGAAGTGCATCTCCGTTAAAGCCTTCATAATTTGAGTAAATCTCTGGTGTAGCCTCTTCATCCGACTCCAGATAAGTCGTATAATCAGCACCATTTATTACTATTTCCGTGTCAGGTCTTGCAGCATCCGCATACTGTTCAATGTAAGTCTCATATCCAGGAACTTCATCACTAACCGAATAGGTACTTACAATGTCCTTGGCCTCTTCCTGAGTTAGAACCTGTGCATTACTAATAGTAAAGTTATTTGCCCAAACCCCCGTTGCTAAGGAAACAACAAGCATCAAACTAATTCCTTTTTTCACAATCAGTGTCTCCTCTCGTAATACCATTCATGCTCATTTTCTACTGCCGCCTCCGGCATGTATTCAAGTAGTGTCTTTTCTATTAAGAAAGACTCTGCATAACACACCGCAGCCGGGATAATTACTATAGTAGGAATTGGCAAAAAATATAAATAAATATATGCCAGCAGGAAATCGATAATTAAGACTATCCCGCTTATCAAAATATGCCTCCACATAATTACAAAGCTAAGTGCAAACATATCTTGTAGCTTCATTTGAAATCTTGATAGAATTGGAAAAATATAAACAGACATACAGCATATGACTACTGCTATAATACTTAGTATTCCATAAACAGCTGTACCCGCTCCTTCATTTGGAACTATTTGTAAAATATAGGCGATAAATAAGATAAGTGCTTCAATTATCACCGATATCACTATTCCTTTTTTAAGAGTTCTCCTAAATGATTTAAGATATTCGCTTACGCAATATCCTCTTTCTCTTCGGATACATTTGACTATGCAGTAGTACATAGATGCCACGGCACTTCCGATAGTAATAACTGGCAGGCAGCTGATTATGAACAATATGCTCAGGATAATCATCTCACCCATTTTGTTTAAGACAGTTATTACTATTCCCTCTGTGCCAAAGACTTGATGGAACACATTACCCATTTTGCGCTCCGTCTCAGATTCTACCCTATTTTTCTTCATATTATCTCTTCCCTATTCCATTGGATAAGTTGTAAGATCTGGTAACTCATCCCTTGTTATAACATTTTCATGGTTATAAACTTTATTAAGCATTTCTGCATCTGTGTATTTCTCAGAATAGACATTCAGCACATCTGAGTCTGATACGAATTCACCATTCCAGGTTCCAAAGTAACTCCATATGCCTCCATCTCTTATTGCAAGATCAGGATCGAACAGACATCCATTCTCAGATAATGTAATGATCTTGCGACTAGATGTATATCCAACCGTTTCTGCAAACTTAGGATATCTTGATGTATATACCTGATATCCTGGATAAATATCCTGTCCAATGATATCTACATATTCATCACCCGGATACCAGTCAGCATCCTGTCCATTCCATACCCATATCAGATTGTTCAGTTCATATTCCTCTGTAAAAATCTGATACATTAGCTGATACAGTTTGATGTAAGACTCTGCTTCACAGTTGCCCCACCAGAACCATCCACCACTTGCTTCATGTAATGGTCTCCACAGAACCGGAACATCTGCATCTCTTAGAACTGTAAGTTCAGATGCTATATTCTCCATATCCTGAACGAGGAGATTGTAACCCTCTTCATCTTCTCCATTCATGATCTTGTCCAGATCTATATTGGTGTGCTCCTTGTAGAAGCTGCTGTACCAGGTTCCTGTTATATATTTGGAAGGTGCCATCCAGTGCCAGCACATTGTAACAATCGTGTTATTCTCAAACGCCTCAAGTGCATAATCAATGCTCTTAGCTTCTGTAGTATTGTTATCTCTTGCAGCCTGTGAGTAATAAGTCATGTCAAGGCCGACCATCGCCGGGAACTTACCAGTCTCTTTCCAGATAACTGCATTCTCATGTCCAAATATGCCACCTGTACAATACTGACCAGATATAACATTTTCTCCGTAATTATCTACCAGATAACTGAACAGCCTCTTGGCATTATCAGATGCATTTGCATTAACCAGTTCCTTAGGCACATTGTAGATGCTCTCATCAAGCGGTGAACCGGTATAGACATCAAGCTTGTCTACAACTATCTGCCCCCAATAAGCAGATACTGTAACCTCATGCTCACCCTTAGTCAGATACACCCTTGGCACTGAATAATCACTGAACTCTGTGGCCTCCGTAGCAAGACTTGTAATATTCTCACCATCCACAGATACGTAATTCTCTTTGTAACCACCTTCGGATGCAGCCCTGAAATCCAGATCATAGAAATTATCTTCTGTAACCTCAACGGTAATTGTCAGTTGATCTCCTTCAGCGCTAAAACCAATAGCATATCCGCTTCCGGAATAATCATTAAGGCTACTCTCAGTCCTCACATTTCCTGTGTAAGTACCCTCTTCAGCTTCATACGAACTAACAAGCTCTCTTTCATCTTCAGAGCCATAATCCCCAGAACCACCATCTGCACTTCCACAGCCAGTAATACACAGCCCAGCAATGCCGATTGAAATCAACCCCTTAACAACTTTCCTCTTCATATAACCCACCTAACAATTTAGCTAAAAACAAATAAACTTATTAAATTAAATTAGTTTCTTTAACCATACTTTTTAGCTCTTTTTATCTAGTATTTTAACTTGTTATAGTAAAAGATTACTATAAATCGGCATTATATTCAATATCCTTTATAAAGTTTGTACAAAGTATCCAATAAAATTACTTAAATTTTATTATTAAATTTTATTTTTTAATTTAACTAAATATTGACGCTTAAATTAGGTAAAGTAAAAAGAGTTAAATTGACCAAGACCTTGAAACAGCGCTCTAGGGGGCGGCCACATACCGTCAGCGGACGAATTAACATTTTTTTAGACTTTTTCTTAATGCTGAAGTAGGCACTTCTAAGCATGCGGAGATACCTGTTTGAGCAGGAAGACTTGCATTACGTAGTTCAATGGTCACATAGCTCGCAACGCGAGCGTAAAGAATAAAAAGAAACGTCACATTGCAAGCTTGCTTGTAAATGTGACGTTTCTTTTTATTTGCAGGTGCGAAGCACCTATGTGAACATTGATATATTAAACTGAAACATGTCGCCCTGCGAGTTTATCGGGAGCATGCTTGCCAAGAAGTGACTTTCAGCATTTAGAAAAATCAAAAAAATGTTACTACCGGAGAGGACGAGGACGATATGCGGCCGCCCCCGGAGCGCGTACCAAGCCATTAGCTGAGACGCTTTACACTGTCGCGTTCGACTAGACGGCCTTCTATTATGCTTATACCCTTCTTGTAAGAATCTCCGTTCAAGTAATGAATTACTTTTCTAAGTATCTTCTTGACCATCTCTTCCATATCAACCTTGTAAGTTGTTATACCCATTCCATCTACATTGGTAAATAGAAAATCATCGTAACCTACTATAGATACATCATCTGGCACAGATATACCCCTGTCCTGTAAATACTTTACCAAAAGACTTGCTGTCAGATCCGAATTACATACAAACGCTGTTGGCATATTCTTCTTGTCAGGCAGCTTGATGCACTTATCAATATCCACCTTCTTGGAACTACCTTCACGATCATCCAGAATCCAACTCTTGTCTATTTCTACGCCGTGCTCCATCATAGATCTCATGTAACCCATGTACCTATCCGTAATAGACGACGTTGATAATAAAGTACCAACAAAACCAATCTTAGTATGGCCCATACTAAAGAGATAATTTGTCAAAATATATGCTCCATAATAACTATCCGAAATTACAGCATCATTACCACTGTTGCTATTACTAAAATCAAGATAGAAAACAGGAGTATCAAGCCTCTCATTTAACATTTCCAAATATTCGAGTTTAAGAGATCCGATAATTACAATTGCATCCACGTTGCCATTACCAACGAGCTTAGGATATTCCAGATTAGCTTCATCCTCCATGCTCACTATTTCAAGCATAGTAAATGCGCCTATCTTACCTGCACGCGCTGAAAAAATCTGATACATATGGCCATAGAATGAATCTACCTTACCAAAATAATTCTCTGATACAATTATCCCAATTTTATAATTAGTCTTTTCCTTATCAGCAAAACTTTTCTGATATCCTTTGGCTTTTGCGAGCTGAGTGATTTTTTCCCTCATAGCTTCGCTTACACCTTTTTGACCAGATAATGCTTTAGATACTGTTACTACACTGATCCCAAGCTCAGCAGCAATATCTGACATGGTTATTTTTTTTTCCATATCCACCCTCTAATTCCTTATTATTTATAAGATGTATGCACCAAAACCTTCCAAGTATCATATACAACTTATATCTTATCATCTATTCAATGTCTGTAAACATTTCCTGATGATATCCTTCCATTAGAGTTAGATTTATACGAGTTATTATTTGAAATGATTTACAATAAAAGTTGTTTATATAAGTTAAATAGGTTGATTTTAAGTTAATTCTATTTATTTTTAGCTAAAAAATCAAGTATTTTATCTAATTATTTTCTTGTTACACTGCCTTTAGAATAGCTTTTAGTCCATAGTCTCTTCTTCTCGAGATTCTCGATGCCCCCACTTAATAATGTAGTACAAGACTTCCACTATGCAGCAGCACATCCAGCCAACCGGATATCCAAATCCAACCCACCTAGGAGTATTAGATATGTAATTGGTCAGGATAAATAGATATATCTGACGTACTACCACAAAGTTACCTATCATAATAAACATAGGCGCTTTGGAATCTCCTCTTCCCCTAAGTGATGCTGCAAGAGTATGGTTTATACAATTAAGCACCAAAAAGAAAACATTTGTATGAATAAATAAAGCTCCAAATGCAATAACATCCTCATCTGAAGAGAACAAACTAATAGCAGGCTCTGCAAATTTATATAATATAACTGCAATTACAAATGTTATCGCCATAGACAACAGTATTACAATCCTTGTGCCTTCATTAACTCTTTTATATTTTCTGGCTCCGACGTTTTGACCTACAAATGTAGTTGCTGCCATCGCCATGCTGGACATAGGCAGCATTATAAAAGAGTCCAGTTTGTTGTAACAACTCCATCCTGCCATACAGCTTGATCCAAAATGATTGATATATGACTGAACGAAAACATTAGAAAAAGCTGTTATTACAGATTGAATTCCAGCTGGAAGTCCTATAACAACGATGTTTCCAATAATTTCCTTATCTATACCTATATCTTTCCATACAAATTTGTAGATTTCATCAGTTCTTACCAACAATATAATTACAAGAATTGCTGATATCATCTGCGCTATAATTGTTGCATACGCTACACCTTCAATTCCTGTTTTTAATACTATTACAAAAAAGAGATCCAGAATGATATTAACGATACTGGTAAGAACGAGGAACATAAGAGGCCTCTTGGTATCGCCAACTGCACGCAGTATACTGCTACCCATATTGTATATAAGAAGTCCAGAAAAACCATAGAAATATATTCTAAGATACAAAGTTGCATCACTTAATACATCTTCCGGCGTATCCATAAACTGCAACATAGGTTTTACAGCAAGGCTTCCAATAATTGTGAATACTATACACAATATAAAAGTCGCTGCCATAGTAGTCTCTATTGCATCATGGAGCCTTTTAAGATTCTTTGCTCCAAAAAATCTCGAAATAACAACACTAGCACCTATTGAAAATCCATTAAAAAAGAACACCAGCATATTTACAATCATCGTAGTAGAACCAACTGCTGCAAGTGCCTGTGTTCCGACATATTTACCAACTACAATCGAATCAACCGTATTATATAGCATCTGGAATATATTACCGAACATTAGAGGTATTGAGAAAACTATTATATGTTTAATTATAGATCCTTCGACCATATCTTTTACATTAGACGATTGTTGCATGTTACTCCCACCATTATCAATATTTTATATTACTACACCATTCTTATTATACCATCTCCTCCGTTCGTTACTATGAGATAATTGAAACGAATATGTGTTATTGCAGCTTTTGCTTTTCGCGCGAGTGCGCATCCTACACGGAGTGCTTTTATTGAATAGGAAATTTGCAGAGCAATTTCCTATTCAATAAAAAAACATGAACCCCAAGCCTGCTACTTGGAAGTTCATGTTTTCTTGTTGTTATATATACATTAAGTAGTACTTACTGTATTTCGCCCCTCATTGCCTGGCGGAACCACTTACCTGTTGCTGTAAGTTCATCTGTTGACCAGCCGCTAAGACTAGAACTTGATGAACTAATAAGTGCAGCTGCTTCTGACTTATTACTAAGGTTCCATGCTACGTAGCTTACGTTGTACTGGTTCATAAGATTAAGCCATGCACTTGCACTGTCATAATCTATGTTACCATTTCCTGAACTTTCACAGATACTGCATTCAGTTACAAATACTGGTACACCTGCTTCTAATGCACTTACCATCTTCTGACGAAGTGAATCGCCGTGAGTAGCTGCATAGAAATGAAGTGTATACATAACGTTTGGATCATCGATCTCATTACCAATTACTGCATCAACATCCTGTGACCATGTATTAGTACCTACGATAACTACTGCGTCTGAATCGTTCTCTCTGATTGCTGAGATAACTTTTTCTGCATATGGCTTGATTACAGAATTCCAGTCACTTCCCTGTGGCTCATTACAGATTTCATATAATACATTGTCATATCCAGCATATTTCTCTGACATCTCTGAGAAGAATTCAATTGCTTCTGACTGATGTGTTGTTGGGTTACCGTCTGACAGTATATGCCAGTCGATAATTACATACATACCAAGTTCAGTTGCATAATTAACACCATTATCGATAAGATTCTTCAGCTCTGTCTGGTTACCACCTGTGAGGTATCCATTGTAATCTTCTGTATAAAGAGCAAGACGAATTACATTTGCTCCCCAGTCATCACGAAGAGTCTGGAATCCAGCCTTATTAACATACTCAGGAAACCATGAAAGACCATGTGTGCTTGCACCCTTGAGCTGAACAACATTACCGTTTGCATCTACAAGATTTGTACCAGATACATGTAATGCACCAGTAGCATCTGAAGTAGATGTGCTGCCTGTGTTTTCGCTTGTAGCATCATTATTTGATGTGTCGCTTGCGCTTTCTGATGAACTGTCTGATGTATTATCAGTTGCTTCAGCGCTTGAATCATCAGATGCATCTTCTTCTGTTGTATCTGTATCAGTTGCAGAATCATTTGATGTATCTGTAGCTGAATCATTAGACTCATCAGTTGCTGTTTCTGTTGCAGATGAATCACTATTTGATGATCCGTCTTCATTTACTACTGTAAGACCACTTGCAGTAAGTGCATTAGCACTGCTTGATGCTACGATAATGCCAATGCTATTTACCGTACTTCCAGCTGATACCTGAGCATTCCAGTTAACAGGAGTTACTACAATTGTGTCATTACTCTCAGATATACCACAGTTCCAACTTTGACTTACAGATGCTCCTGAAGCTCCCGAAAGACTTACTGACCAAGAGTTAATTGTGCTGCTACCATTATTAGTAATGCTGACATCATACTGAGTATAATACTGATTATTACTCTGCCAGCCATTAACAGCGCTAAGTGTTGCTGTTACATTTGAAGTTGTTACTGATGAACCTGTTGCTGCGTTACTTGCAATAGAATTTGCTGATGTCATAACTGTGCATATTACTATAATCATAGATAAAACAGCTACGACGAACTTATTTCGTACGTTAGATATTGTGTACATTGATTCTCCGTTCCTTAGTGTATTTTAGTATTGAATTGTTATTGTAATGTATTTTTTTACACTAGCATATTTATGATACATGATTTGATTACCAACAGATAATTTCTTTAACTGTTGTAACATTTACTGGTATCATCTTGGGCATCCTTGCCACCTAATCTGCAGACAACTATAAAATAACATAGTTATACATTTATTACAAGTTTGTTAATCGCATTAATAATATATTAATTATTTTAGTTTGTTTAAACAAAAAAAGAGACAGCACATTCAATTTGAATGTACTGCCTCATAGTAGTTATATATCAGACAAACTTATTTTTTTCTGCGTTATATTTATAACCAATCCCATCAAGCTTGGCTACAATAGCAGCTAAATCTTCCTGTGTGATATCCAGGCCTTCAGCCATCGCATCCAGGTCCTTATAAAAGTCCCTTAACTGTGTGTTGATATAACTTAGTAATATTACTGGATCCTGCGGTATCATTTACTTACTCCTAACTAATTACAATTTCTCTTTGCATTATGTATATTGCATTATTCAGCACCTTCAATACCTGGAACAAATCCGCCTTTCTTAGGCGCTGCAACCAGTTCTCCGTCTCTTACATCGAACTCAATACTATCTCTTGGTTCTACTTTATCTTCCAGAATGAGTTTGGCTGATAATGTCTCTACATACTTCTGCACATATCTCTTAAGAGGTCTTGCACCATAAGCAGGATCATATGCATTATCTACAATGTATTTCTCTGCTGCATCAGTCAGATTGATATCGATTTCTCTGTCTTCAAGTCTCTTATTCAGATCTGCAACTATGAGATCAATTATACCACTAATATTGTCTTTACTAAGTGGACTGAACATAATTATTTCATCAAGTCTATTCAGGAACTCTGGTCTGAAGTGTCCCTTTAACTCTTCCATAACCTCATCTTCTGCTTCTGCAGATATATTACCTTCAGAATCAATTCCATCCAGCAGATCCTGCGCACCTATGTTAGATGTCATAATAAGGATTGTATTCTTAAAGTCAACTGTACGTCCCTGAGAATCAGTTACACGTCCGTCATCCAGTACCTGCAGCAGTACGTTGAATACATCAGGATGAGCCTTTTCTATTTCATCAAACAGTACTACAGAATATGGTTTTCTCCTGACTGCCTCTGTCAGCTGTCCACCTTCCTCATATCCTACATATCCTGGAGGCGCTCCAATCAGACGAGATACGCTATATTTCTCCATATACTCAGACATATCGATTCTGACAATATTATTCTCATCATCAAAAAGTGCAGTTGCAAGAGCCTTAGCCAGCTCTGTCTTACCTACACCAGTTGGTCCAAGGAACATAAATGAACCTATTGGCTTTGATGGATCTTTTATTCCTGCCTTAGATCTCATAATAGCTTCAGATACCTTTGTAACAGCATCGTCCTGACCTATTACTCTCTTATGAAGTTCATCTGCCAGATGCAGAGTCTTATTTCTCTCGCTTTCTGTCAGCTTACTGACTGGAATTCCTGTCCATTTAGAAACAATTCTTCCAATCTCTTCATCAGATACCTTTTCATGCACAAGGGCAAGTTCTCCCTCTTTGGCATTATTCTCAGCATCTTCAAGTTCTTTTTTAAGTGCAGGTAGCTTACCATACTGCAGCTCTGCTGCCTTCTCCAGATTGCCATCTCTTTGAGCTATGGCAATTTCTGAATTAATCTCATCTATCTGTTCACGCATTACAGCCAGCTTATCTACTGACTCTTTTTCACGAGCCCACTGAGCTTTCTGTGTATCAAGATCATCCTTTAGTTCTGCCATCTCTTTTTGCAGATTCTTAAGTCTCTCAGCGCTTAGAGAATCATCTTCCTTCTTAAGAGCTGCCTCTTCTATCTGCATCTGCAGATATTTACGATTGAGCTCATCAAGTTCTGCAGGCATTGAATCCATCTCAGTTTTGATAAGAGCACATGCCTCATCTACAAGATCAATTGCCTTATCCGGCAAGAATCTGTCTGTGATATATCTATCAGAGAGAACTGCTGCGCTTACAAGCGCACTATCCATGATCTTAACTCCATGGAATACCTCGTACCTCTCTTTTAAGCCACGAAGGATACTGATTGTATCTTCTACTGTTGGCTCTTCTACCAGCACAGGCTGGAAACGTCTCTCAAGAGCCGCATCCTTCTCTATATACTGTCTGTACTCATCAAGAGTTGTTGCACCTATACAGTGCAGTTCGCCTCTTGCAAGCATTGGCTTTAGCATATTGCCAGCATCTAGTGATCCATCTGTCTTACCAGCACCTACTATTGTATGCAGCTCATCTATGAATAGAATTATCTCGCCGTCACTTTGCTTAACATCTTCCAGAACAGCTTTTAATCTCTCTTCGAATTCACCTCTGTATTTAGCACCCGCTACAAGTGCGCCCATATCAAGGCTGAATATCTTCTTGTCCTGAAGAGCCTGAGGTACATCACCCTCTGCTATTCTCTGTGCAAGCGCTTCTACAACAGCTGTCTTACCAACACCAGGTTCACCTATAAGTACAGGATTATTCTTGGTCTTTCTAGACAGAATTCTGATTACATTTCTGATCTCTGAGTCTCTGCCTATTACAGGATCCATCTTCTGACTCTTGGCCTTTTCCACCAGTTCAGTTCCGTATTTCTCAAGAGTATCATAAGTTGCCTCTGGATTATCAGAGGTAACTCTCTGATTACCTCTAACATCAGACAGCACCTTAAGGAAGCTGTCTCTTGTAATTCCATATTCCTTGAAGATAGCCTTTACTTCTCTATTAGCATGTTTGATAAGTGACAATACCAGATGTTCAACTGATACATACTCATCACCAAGTCTCTTGGCTTCATCCTCCGCACTTACAAGAGCCTTATTAAGGTCTGCTCCGACATATGGCTGTCCGCCTTGAACCTTGACTCTCTTGTCGATTCCTTTCTGAACCCTTGCAAGGAAGTCAGCTGGATCTATGCCCATCTTACTTATAAGATTTGCAATCAAACTATTATCTATTGTCAGAAGGCTATACAGCAAATGTTCCTGCTCAATTTCCTGGTTACCATTCTGAATAGCAACCTTGTCGCAGCCATTTACAGCTTCTATAGACTTCTGTGTAAATTTCTGAATGTTCATTGCCTTCCCTCCATCATAATTCCTTAAATTAATGGAACATGCTGATATCACTTTCATGTTCCCTTTGTTCTATATCAAGTATAACACTAGGAAAGAAAGTGTCAACGGCTTTATAAATTTTTTAGAATTCTATACCTTTTCTGGCCTGAATGCCTTTTTCATATGGATGCTCAACGCATTCCATATTGGTGATATAGTCAGCTGCACCTACGAGAATATCATCAGCATTTCTGCCTGTCATAACTATTTCTGGTCTATTCACTTTCATATTCAGTATCTGCATGAGTTTATCCATATCAATTATCTTGTAATTAACAGGATATGTAACTTCATCGAGTATGAGAACATCGCATCTGTTACTTGCAATCATCATGAGTATTTCATCAAGTGTGTTATCATGCTGGGATTTAAAACGCATCTTCTTTTCTTCATCAGCGTCCTTGAACCATCCAAGATTCTCACTGTTACGGATAACTGTTATATTATCAAGCTTATCGAGGCTAACTATTTCTGAAGTGTCCTGTCCCTTCATGAACTGGGCGAACACAACCTTCTTACCTGCACCTGCTGCTCTTACAGCAAGGCCTATAGCTGCTGTAGTCTTACCTTTTCCCTCACCTGTATATAGATGTATCAAACCATTTTCTTTATTCATATTTGCCTCCTGCTGCTTATCATAAGAACTATCTTTTCCTATATATGGGCTTCTTCGATTAGGGCATTTAACCGCTCTGCACATTTCGCAAGTATCATGCTTATCTATTTTATGATCATATAACGGCACCACAAATGCAACACTGCTCCTTGGGATAAGTGCATAGGCTTCATTATATCTCACCTGTTTCTGACCTATTCTGTCAAAAAAGTCTGCCATCCTCTCTATTGGATAGTGACTTCCAACATATCTGTAATCTCCAGGCCACAGCCCTGTCTCTCTGATAATGTATTTATCAAGATCTTCATAGGCAGCATCGAGAAATTCATTGGCAAGACACTCTGCCATATATGAATGCTCATAATCACCAGCACTACTTCTATTATCAACATATCTGTCACATGCATCACCAAGAGTTATTATGCAATATGCATATTTAATCTGCTGACCATTGTTATTATTTAGTTTTTTATTATCTGCCTCTCCTGTGTGATTACTATCCAGATCATGTTCAGAGACAACCATACATCCCATTGCATGAATAAGTGGAAAGAGCTGTCTATAGCACCTTTCCACTTCCTTTTTTTGCTCTATTCCAAAATGGTAACGTTCTGTAAATCTGGTTATGCATTCATCACTGAGACTTGTCTTCAGTGGTTCCCATTTCATTTGTCTATAAACTCACCTTCCGAATCTATTGCTTCGATTTCCTGTTTCACAGCTTTCTCATATTTGGCAATTCTAGATACTGTCCAGATATTAGTAACCGAGTTATATATAATACTGATTCCAATTATCTGTACTACGTATGCTACAGCTGTAAGTGGATTAATAACAAGCAGTGCACCAACTATAACTGCTATTATGCCAAATACCAGTGATATCCACCAGTTGGAATACTTATATGAATGAAGTGTAACACCCTGTGCAATGTTAGATATACCACCTGCTGCAATTATCAGTCCTGCTATTATAGGAACAATAGCTTCAAATGTAGTAGGCTGCGCAAACATCCATGCACCAATTACAGCTATTATAAGTCCCAAAGTCAGAAAAGCTGTATTCTGTATGTTTCTCTCCTTAGCTGCAAAATATCCAATTATAAATATAATACCTACAGCAAAAAGGAGAATAGCAAGCGCCATAACCATTATATTAAGTGTAGCTCCTGGCCAAAATAATAATACAATACCAATTATTGCTGTAACAATATCATCAACAATATAATTTATTTTTGCTTTTTTTAGAAAGTTCATTTTTCCCTCCTAAAAATTATAAGTTATAGGCGTTTGCGAAACGCCAAAAGCCGCATAAATACGGCACTTTTGCTCTATAAA
>CAMJFD010000052.1 GCA_946404845.1 uncultured Butyrivibrio sp.
TAAGATTATAGAAATAAATGAAGCTGAAGGTAAAATTGCTGCAGAATTCATAAATTTATATCCGCCAGGAATACCGCTTATAGTTCCTGGAGAGGTTATAAATAAAAGGCTTATAGATAATATTAATGATTACTACAAAAAAGGTATGAATCTGCAAGGAATAATAGAGTTTAATAGTTCCCAAATTGCAATAAAAACAGTATTATAGTATAAGGGAATAATTTGGATAGTATAGAAGGGATTAGTTAATGAGAAACACAAAAATTATTTGTACAATTGGACCAGCCAGTGAATCTGAGGAAATGCTCAGAGAGATAATGCTTGCAGGAATGAACGTTGCTAGATTTAATTTTTCACATGGATCACATGAAGAGCATAAGAGAAAGTTTGAACGTATCAGAAAGCTCAGAGAAGAGCTTGAGCTCCCAGTAGCTATTATGCTTGATACTAAAGGACCAGAGATTCGTCTTCGTGATTTTGAAAATGAGAAAGAGTTTCTTGAAGAGGGACAGACATTTACTCTTACAACAAGAGAAATAAAGGGAACTAAAGAGATAGTTTCAGTTACATATAAGAATCTTCCACATGATGTAAAAACTGGAATGAAAATTCTGTTAGATGATGGTCTTATTGAACTTGAAGTTCAGGAGATTCAGGATACAGAAATTATTTGTAAGGTAATGAACTCAGGTAACATTGCTAATAAAAAGGGCGTTAACGTATCAGGTGCAGACCTTACAATGCCATACCTTAGCGAGCAGGATACTAAAGATATTTTATTTGGTATAGAAAATGGTTTTGATTATGTTGCAGCTTCTTTTACAAGAACAAAAGAAGACGTTCTTGATATTAAGAAGATTATTGATGAGCATAATAGCCCAATGAAGATAATTGCTAAGATTGAGAGTACTCAGGGTATCAATCATCTTGATGAAATCCTTGAAGTTGCAGATGGTATCATGGTTGCCAGAGGTGACATGGGTGTAGAAGTTCCTCTTGAAGAGGTACCTATTCTTCAGAAGATGATGATCAAGAAAGCTGAAGAGAGCGGTAAAATCGTTATAACAGCTACACAGATGCTTGATTCTATGATTCATCATCCACGTCCAACAAGAGCTGAGGCTACAGACGTAGCTAATGCTATTTATGACGGAACAACAGCAATCATGCTTTCTGGAGAAACAGCAAATGGTGATTATCCAGTAGAAGCAGTTAAGACAATGGTTAAGATTGCAGAGAGAACAGAGGCTGATATCGATTATGTGGGAAGACTTCGTAAGAGAAAGCCTATGTGTGATATAAACGTAACAACTGCTATTTCACATGCTACATGTACAATCGCTTCAGAAATAAATGCAGATGCTATTCTTACAGTAACATTATCAGGATTCACAGCAAGAATGGTTTCTAAGTATAAGCCAAATTGTAAGATTATCTGTGGTGCTACAAATCCAACAGTTTGCAGACAGTCTAATCTGTTATGGGGTGTTATTCCTCTTCATATAAGACAGGAAGATACAGCAGGTGAGCTGTTCAGAGAAGCTATTAGTGCAGCTAAGAGAGCTGGACATATTAAGAGCGGAGATAAGGTAATTCTTACAGCTGGTGTTCCACTTGGTCAGTCAGGTAGAACTAATATGATCAGAGTTGAAGAGGTAGAATAAGTTTTCAGGGATGATAAAAGTATGGGGAAGATTTTTGTACTTTTAGGAAAAAGTTCATCGGGAAAAGATGCGATATTCAGGAATCTGATGTCAGATGATTCCCTTGGACTGAAAAAAGTCGTTATATATACAACAAGACCTATGAGAGAAGGCGAAAAAGACGGAGTTCAGTACTTTTTTTCTGATAAAAAAGGTTATGAAGAGCTGTTAAAAAGCCGAAAAATCATAGAAGAGAGAAAATATGATACTGTCTACGGTGAATGGATATATTTCACCGTAGATGATGGTCAGATAGATTTAAGTGATGGGAATTATCTCATCATTGGAACTATAGATTCACTAATGTCTATTAGTGAATACTATGGTTCAGAATCTGTTATACCGATTCTGATAAATACAGATGATGGCATCAGACTTCAGCGTGCGCTTAAGAGAGAGCTCAAGCAGGCAGAACCAAAATATGCAGAAATGTGCAGAAGGTTTCTTGCTGACGAAGAGGACTTCTCGGAAGAGCGAAAGGCCATGGCCAAAATAACACGTGTATTTAATAATAACGATGCTATTGAAGATTGTATAAATGAGATTAAAGACTATATCATAAGTAATAAATAAGTCAGTTACCCATATCAGTTATCTGGGTAACTGAATATAGTTGTAGTATTAAGTTAAGGCGGAAATATTTAGAATATGGAGGCCGGTTATGGATATTAAGATTAACAATATACAACAACCGAATCAGGTAAATCAGGCAGAGAATGTCCAGCAGGCAAATGGTGACTTCAAATTCATGCTGACAAGTAAGATAGAAGATTCATCACTTGCTGAGAGACTTAATCTTATGATGCAGGATATTGTCCAGCAGGGAGATCGCATATCCAAGAAAAAAGATATTAAGGATATGCAGATGTACAGAAGGCTTATCAAGGACTTTATGAATGAGATAGTATCTAGGTCTCATGAATTTAGCAGAGAGAATTTTCTTGATAGAAGAGGAAGACACAGAGTATATGGTATTATCAGATTAGTTGATCAGAATCTTGATGAGCTTGCAGGTGAGCTTTTGAAGGATGAAAAAGATAATATTTCTATACTTGGGAAAATAGGAGAAATACAAGGTTTACTTCTAGATATATTTACTTAATTACAGGGGAGAGGATGAATGCCACGGTTTGCAGAGATAATAGACCAACACCAGATAAAAGATCATATGCAAAATGCTCTTGATACTGGCAAAATTTCACATGCATATATAATATCCGGCGAAGATGACAGTGGTAAAGAATTTGTTGCCAGGGCTTATGCCAAGGCTCTTCTGTGTGAAAACAGAGAAAAGCAGGGAGGATATATTGAAGCATGTGGTAAATGT
Organism: uncultured Butyrivibrio sp.; assembly: GCA_946404845.1. Lineage (GTDB taxonomy): Bacteria > Bacillota > Clostridia > Lachnospirales > Lachnospiraceae > Butyrivibrio. The sequence continues at coordinate 3,031 of CAMJFD010000052.1, forward strand.
CATTCATGTATCCAGGCTGAATCAGATAGTAATCCGGACATAATAACAGTACGTCATGAAAAGTTGGTACTATCTGTAGATGATATAAGAGAACAGGTTAATAATGATGTTATAATTAAACCATACGCTTCTAAATATAAGGTTTATATTATCCCAGACGGGGAGAAGATGAATGTCCAGGCGCAGAATGCGCTTCTAAAAACACTGGAAGAACCGCCAGCGTATGTTGTAATTATCATTTTAACTAATAATATAGATGCCTTTCTTCAGACTATTATTAGCAGGTGCGTGGTACTGCCAATGAAACCTGCAAGTGATAATAGTATTAAGAAGTATCTTATGGAAGATTTACAGGTGGTTGGTTATAAGGCTGACCTGTGCACTTCTTTTGCCAGAGGAAATGTAGGTAAAGCTATTCAGCTGGCATCAAATAATAGATTTGAAAATTTGAAAAATAGTATTATCGAGCTTATAAATAAGCTGGGTAATCTTGAAATACATCAGATAAATTCAAGGCTTCAAGGTGTTATTAAACCTGAAACAGATGAAGAACTTGATGCAAATGCTCTGAAAAAGCTTGAACAGGAGAATAGAGAAGACTTTTTAGATGTTATGCTATTCTTTTTTAGAGATGTACTTGTATATAAAAGTACTGAAAATGTAGACCACTTGATTTTCGGAGATAAATTATCGTATATTAGAGATATTAGTGGTAAATGTAGTTATGAGGGAATCAGTAAAATATTAGAAGCTATTAGCAGAGCTGAGAAAAGACTTGGTAGTAATGTTAATTCAGATTTAACTCTGCAAATGCTTTTTATAGATATTAAGGAGAATATATGACAACAGTAATCGGCGTTAGGTTCAGAACTGCCGGAAAAATATATTATTTTGCTCCAGGCAAATATGATATAAAAAGAGGGGATCATGTAATTGTCGAAACAGCAAGAGGTGTTGAATACGGAACAGTCGTAGGAGAGCCTAAGGATATAGAAGATGATAAGGTGATCAAACCTTTAAAGGCAGTATTAAGAGTAGCAAGTAAAAAAGATGATGAGCAGGAAGCTTCTAATAAGGTAAAAGAAAAAGAAGCTTTTAAAGTATGTCTTGAAAAAATCAAGAAGCATAAGCTCGAAATGAAACTCATAGATGCAGAGTACACATTTGATAATAATAAGGTTTTGTTCTATTTTACAGCAGATGGAAGAATTGATTTCAGAGAACTGGTAAAAGATCTTGCTGCTGTGTTTAAGACAAGAATTGAGCTACGTCAGATTGGTGTGCGTGATGAGACTAAGATAATTGGTGGATATGGTATTTGTGGTAGACCACTTTGTTGCCACACATATCTTGCAGACTTTGCACCAGTATCAATTAAGATGGCCAAGGAACAGAATCTGTCACTTAATCCAACCAAGATATCTGGCGTTTGTGGCAGACTTATGTGTTGTCTTAAGAATGAAGAAGATGTATATGAAGAACTGAATCGTAAGATGCCTTCAGTTGGTGATATTGTAACTGATAGTGAAGGCCTTAAGGGTGAAGTATCAAGCGTTAATATTCTGAGACAGACAGTTAGAGTTCTTGTGGAAGTTGATGATGAAAAAGAAATTCATGAGTATAAGGCTGATGAACTTAAATATATCAAGAAAAAACAGAAACATAAGAACAATAATAATAACAAGTCTGATGATATTGAAATGAAAGAGCTTGAAAAGCTTGAAAAGATAGAAAAGCAGGAAGGAAAGTCTAAACTGGATGACAATTAAGCTTAATCCCGGTGAGAGGATAGATGACCTGCAGAGAAATGGTTACAGGATTATTCAGGATCCAGAAAAGTTCTGTTTTGGTATGGATGCAGTATTATTATCTGGTTATGCCACAGCTAATGATGGAGCAAGAGTAATCGATCTTGGAACTGGAACAGGAATTATTCCTATTCTGATGGCTGCAAAGACTAGTGCTGCTGAGCTGGTAGGTCTTGAAATACAGCCAGAGAGTGCTGAGATGGCAAGTAGAAGCGTACTGTTAAATGATTTGCAGGATAGAGTGAAAATTGTAAATGGTGATATTAAAGAGGCAGATAGTTTATTTGAAGCTGCCTCTTTTGACGTTGTAACAAGTAATCCACCATATATGATAGGTGGCCACGGACTAAAAAATGATGATAGTCCAAAGGCCATAGCAAGACACGAGATTTTGTGTGATCTTGAAGACGTGGTAAAATGCGCAGCAAGGCTTTTAAGGCCAAGAGGTAAGTTCTACATGGTTCACAGGCCATTTCGTCTTGCAGAGATAATTGTAATGTTAAGAGAGTATCATATTGAACCTAAGAGAATGCAGCTGGTTCATTCATTTATAGATAAAGAACCATCTATGGTACTCATTGAGGCTGTAAGAGGTGCTAAACCAAGGATGAAGATAGATAAGCCTCTTATTGTATATGAAAGTCAGGGAGTATATACTAAGGATATTCTTGATATATATGGAAAAGAAAGTGATTAAGGAGTTGTAATGGCAGGTAAGTTATATTTATGTGCTACACCAATTGGAAATTTGGATGATATGACCTTCAGAGTTTTGGAGACACTGAAGGAGGTCGATATTATAGCGGCAGAGGATACAAGAAACAGTATAAAGCTGTTGAATCATTTTGATATCCATACGCCAATGACAAGTTACCATGAATATAATAAGTATGATAAGGCTGATTATTTGATTGGGCTTATGAAAGAGGGCAAGAATATCGCTCTTATAACTGATGCTGGAACACCTGCTATTTCTGATCCTGGTGAAGTACTGGTCAGGATGTGCCATGAAAATGGAGTTGTAGTTACATCACTTCCAGGTCCTGCTGCATGTATAACAGCGCTTACCCTTTCTGGACTCAGTACGAGAAGATTTTGTTTTGAAGCTTTTTTACCTGGATCTGAGGATAAAAAAGCAAGAAAAGAAATCCTGGAAGAGCTCAAGCAGGAGAGCAGAACTATAATTGTGTATGAGGCACCTCACCATTTAAGAGCTGTATTAAAGGATTTATATGAGGCACTTGGAAACAGAAAGATAACTATATGCAGGGAGCTGACTAAAAAGTTTGAGGATATTATGCCTACAACTCTTGAAGAAGCGATTGCTCATTATAATGATAATGATCCAAGGGGAGAATATGTTCTGGTAATCGAGGGTAAGAGCCTTGAAGAAAAGAAGAAGGAACAACAGCAGTCCTGGGAGAGTATGAGTGTTGAAGAGCATATGGCTTATTATGAGGATCAGGGAATTTCACATAAGGATGCTATGAAAAAGGTTGCAGCTGACAGAGGACTTGGAAAAAGAGAAATCTACAGTATGCTTCTTGAAAATAAGGAATAATTTTTTTAGAGACAAGAGAAGGTAGAAGGGTTATGTTGGGTTTGAGAGAAGTTTTTTGCGATAATGAAAATATCAAAGTGTGGGGAAGAACAACATCTGAGAGAAAACCACTTACACTGTTCTGGACAGGATCCGGAATAGAAATGAACGTTTCTGGTTCTGAAATGTGGGTTACTATTGATACTGATCATGAGGCTTATGAGCCATGGATCAGTATTCTAATTGACGGGACTGTCATGCAGAGAATGATGCTGCCAAAGGGCAGACATGAAATCTGTGTATTCAGGTCACTTACTCCAACAAATTATAGAAATGTCAAAATCATAAAAGATATGCAGGCTATGTCTGATGACACTAAGTCATTATTACAGATTGTGTCTATAAAGACTGATGGTGCATTCATGCCTGTAGAGGATAAAAAATATCACCTGGAATTTATTGGCGACAGTATTACATCAGGTGAAGGCGGAAATGGTGCCAAGAATGAGATGGACTGGGTTTCTGCAGTCTTTTCTTCAATAAATAACTATGGATATATGACAGCGAAAGCTCTTGATGCAGAATACAGAGTAGTGTCTCAGAGCGGATGGGGATTCTATCATTCATGGGATGGACATAGAGAAAACAGTATTCCACAGTATTATGAGCAGATCTGCGGACTTCTCAAAGGCCAGAGAAATATAGAGCTGGGAGCACATGATAAATATGACTTTGACAGTTATAAGGCAGATGCAGTTATAATCAATCTTGGAACTAATGATATATCAGGCTGTGGTGGTTCGGTCAATGATGAGAATAAGGCAGTTCTAATAAAGGCAGCGGTAGATTTCATGACTATGATCAGAAAGAATAACCCGGATAGTCATATCGTATGGGTATATGGAATGCTTGGTAATGGTCTTGAAGATACACTTAAGGAAGCGGTTGCAGAATATAAGGAGAAATCTGGTGATGAGAATGCGGTATATCTGGCACTTCCAGATACACAGCCAGATCAGCTTGGATCAAGAGAGCATCCAGGTCTTATATCGCATCAGAATACTGCAAAGGTAATTTCAGAGTATTTAAGAAAAGTATTGAATATAGCATGAGGTAAAATGTGAAAGAGATTATGGCAAATGATATGATGATGAAAGCTATAATAATTGTGGGCATTATATGCGGCATTATTATAAGTGTGTTGTTGATCATTAAGCTAATTAAGTTCATAAAGTCCAGACCACTTCCTATGGATGAACTGGAGGGACATGATTTTGAATATTATTGTGCTGATATATTAAAAGATCATGGTTTTATAGATGTTGAAGTTACAAAAGGCAGTGGAGATTTCGGAGCGGATATACTGGCAGAAAAGGATGGAATAACATATGCATTTCAATGTAAATGTTATGACAAGCCTGTCGGTGTACGAGCTGTAGAAGAAATCTACGCTGGAAGAGATTACTACGACAGGATGGTCGGAGTTGTTATGACTAATCAGTATTTCACTGAGCCGGCGGTAAATATGGCCAGAAAATTCAATATTTTGTTATGGGACAGAGGCTATATCAAAGAAATGCAAAGTGAAATTGCAGAGTGAGGCAGTAAATTGATCAAAAAAATAACAGACGATTTTAATCTGCAGCAAATTGCGGATAGTGGACAGTGCTTCAGGTGGAAAAAAGAAGATGAAGCAGGAAAAAAATACAGAGTGATAGCTGGAAGAAAAGTTCTTCATATCGAGAATCTGGGCGATTGTAATTATGAGTTTAGCTGTTCAGAAAAAGACTATGAAGGTTATTGGTCTCATTATATGGACTTTAAGCTTAATTATAGTGATATTAGAGGAAGAGTATCCAGTGAAGAGGATGCATTTTTATTTGAAGCAACCGTATACGGTAATGGAATCAGAATACTGAATCAGGATCCATTTGAAGTACTGATAACATTTATTATATCTCAGAGAAAGAGTATCCCAGCTATTAAGACAGCAGTTGAAAATCTGTGCACGATTGCCGGCGATGTTATATGTGTAGAGGATGGAGAGGAATTACATGCATTTCCTACTCCGGAACAGTTGTCTAAATTGTCCAAAGAAGAACTTAAATCATGTGGACTAGGTTATAGAACAGAGTATGTATATCAGGCAGCAGATCTTATAGCAAGTGGAACAATTGATTTGGATAGCTGGAAGGAACTATCTGATGAAGATTTATGGAATGAAATAGAGAAGCTATACGGAGTAGGTCCAAAGGTTGCACAGTGTGCGATGTTATTTGGCTTTCACAGGCTTAATTCATTTCCAAGAGATGTATGGATTAACAGAGTTTTAGAAGATAAATATAATAATAATTTCCCATTTGACCTGTATGCCCCATATAACGGAGTAATGCAGCAGTATCTGTTCTTTTATTACAGACAGAAGAATAGATAAAGAATTTTAGATAATAAAACCCCATTTTTACCAAATAATATGATGGTAAAAATGGGGTATTTTGCATTTATGAGTAGGCTTAAAGAATTTATCATTTATTATTCTCGAATCACTTTCTATCGAAATTGTTTTTACTATTACTAAAGTATAACTTGGTAATATGGACTTTTAGTATATGAAAAATATAGTTTGTAGTAAGGAGTAAATAATAAACTTAATTAATGCAGAGATAAGAAAAATTGTACATATACAACTTGAAAAATATGTACACTTTTTTATATAGACAAATATTGACATTAATTCTTTTGATATATATGATTGTTGTAAGACAGATATAAAATATTATAGAAAAAACTAAAGTAGTCAAAAGTTGAAAAACTACACTTTAAATCTGTACAACTTATAAAAACAGTACAACTTGTACTACGAGGAGAATTCTTGGCTAAGTATCAGAGAATAATTGATTGGTTAACTGAAAATATTACTAATGGAAATTTGAAACCTGGTTCTAAAATTCCGTCAGAAAATGAACTATGTGAGAAATTTGATATCAGCAGGCAGACTGCAAGACATGCTATTGGCAAACTTGTAGAAAAAGGAATTCTGACAAGTATCAGAGGAAGCGGAACATACGTTGCTGATGAGAGAGCTGGAGCGGGCAGTAACAGGGTTGCTGTAATAACAACCTACGTAGACAGCTATATCTTCCCTAAGACAATTCAGGGGATAGAAAATAAACTAAGCGACCTTGGATATACAACTCAGATTTCTTTTACCGGCAATACAGTAGATAAGGAACAGATGATACTGGAAGAGATAATATCGAGAAATGATATTGCAGGCATAATAATAGAACCGACTAAGAGCGCTCTTCCTAATCCAAATCTGAGACTATATAAAAAGCTGGAAAAAATGGGTGTTCCAGTACTGTTCATTAATAGTTATTATCCTGAGCTTAATATGCCACATGTATCTCTTGATGACAAAAAATGTGCCTATAAAGCTGTAAAGCAGCTGATAGACAGAAATCATACAAATATAGCCTGTATTATGAAACTTGATGATGGACAGGGCCGCGGAAGATATGCTGGATATGTTAAGGCAATGAGAGAAAACGGTAATGATGTAGATGAAAATCACATTATATGGCTTGATAGTGTTGATGCAAGAAATATAGAAGGCTGTAAAGACAGAATTTTAGGGCGATTAAAGGATTGCACAGCTGTTTTTGCATATAACGATCAGGTGGCAAGTGAAATTATAAATATCCTGAATAAGGAGAAGATAAGGGTTCCACAGGATATAGCAGTTATCAGTATGGATGATTCAGATCTGGCCCAGATGAACAGTCCAACAATCTCAAGTGTTCCTCATCCAAAGGAACGACTTGGAGAAAAAGCAGCAGAAAATCTTGTTCATATGATTCATCATGCCGGTTTTAAGGCGACATATGAATTTGATGAGGATCTTATAGTAAGGGATTCTATATAAATAGCAAACGGTAGTATTTTAGGAGGAAAAAGAAACATGAAGACAGCAAAGAATTATAAGATTTGGTTCTGTACAGGATCACAGGATCTGTACGGAGATGAGTGCCTTAGAAAAGTTGCAGAGCACTCACAGAAGATTGTTGAGGAGCTTAACAAGACAGGAAAGCTTCCATTTGAACTTGTATTTAAGCCTGTTCTGATCGATCAGGCATCAATTCGTAAGACATTAAATGATGCTAATAATGATCCAGAAGTAGCAGGTGTAGTTACATGGATGCACACATTCTCACCAGCAAAGATGTGGATCATCGGGCTTCAGGAGTACAAAAAACCTCTTTGCCATTTACATACACAGTTCAATGAAGAAATTCCATATGACACAATTGATATGGACTTCATGAACGAAAACCAGTCAGCACACGGTGACAGAGAATATGGTCACATTGTATCAAGAATGGGAATCGAGAGAAAGGTAATCGTTGGACACTGGTCAGACCCAGAAGTTGTTGATGAACTTGCTGGATGGATGACAACAGCTCTTGGTGTTATGGAATCATCACACATCCGTGTAGCTCGTTTCGGTGACAACATGAACAACGTAGCAGTTACAGAAGGTGATAAGGTTGAAGCTCAGATTAAGTTTGGATGGGAAATCGATCACTACAACGTAAATGACCTCGTTACAGTAGTAGATGCTGTATCAGATGCTGATGTTAAGGCTCTTACAGATGAATATTATGACAATTACAAGATCCTTCTTGAAGGCAGAGATGAAGCTGAATTCAGAAGACATGTTTCTGAGCAGGCAAGAATCGAGATCGGTCTTGAGAAATTCCTTACAGATAAGGATTATCATGCAATCGTAACACACTTTGGTATGCTCGGCGGACTTAAGCAGCTTCCAGGTCTTGCAATTCAGAGACTTATGGAAAAAGGCTATGGTTTCGGTGCAGAAGGTGACTGGAAGACAGCAGCTCTTGTAAGACTGATGAAGATCATGACAGAAGGTAAGAAGGATGCTAAGGGTACATCTTTCATGGAAGATTACACATACAACCTTGTAAAGGGTAAAGAAGGTATTCTCCAGGCTCACATGCTTGAAGTATGTCCTACAATCGCTGATGGAGACATCTCAATCAAGGTTCAGCCTCTTTCAATGGGTAACAGAGAAGATCCTGCACGTCTTGTATTCACAGCTAAGGAAGGCCCAGGTATCGCATGCTCACTCATCGACCTTGGTAACAGATTCAGACTGATCATCAATGCAGTAGAAGTTAAAAAGACAGAGAAGCCAATGCCTAAGCTTCCAGTAGCTACAGCTTTCTGGACACCAGAGCCAGACCTTAAGGTTGGTGCTGCAGCATGGATTCTTGCAGGTGGTGCTCATCATACATCATTTACATATGACCTTTCAGTTCAGCAGATGGTTGACTGGGCAGATGCAATGGGTATCGAAAGCGTAATCATCGACAAGAATACAAATATTAGAGATTTCAAGAACGAACTTCGTTGGAATTCAATTTCATACAAATAAAATAGATATATTCTAAAAGCAATATAGATTTACATTTGGAAGTAGAAAAGAGGAGAATATGGCTGATATTAAGACTTTAATTGCTGAGGGAAAGACAGCACTTGGTATTGAGTTTGGATCAACAAGAATAAAAGCAGTTCTGACAGATCTTGATCACAATCCAATCGCTTCAGGATCTCACACATGGGAGAACAGACTCGAGAACGGAGTATGGACATATACACTTGATGATATATGGACAGGACTTCAGGACTGCTACAAGGAACTTGCATGTGATGTTGAAAAGCAGTATGGAGAAAAGCTTACAAAAGTTGGAGCAATGGGATTTTCTGCAATGATGCATGGATACATGGCATTTGACAAGAATGATAACCTTCTTGTTCCATTTAGAACATGGAGAAATACAATTACAGGTGAGGCAGCAGAAAAGCTTACTGGATTACTCAACTTCAATATTCCACAGAGATGGAGTATCTCACACCTGTATCAGGCTATTTTAAATGGAGAAGAGCATGTAACAGACATAGCATTCTTTACAACACTTGCAGGATATATTCACTGGCAGATGACAGGAGAGAAGGTTCTTGGTGTAGGAGATGCATCAGGAATGTTCCCAATTGATTCCTCAACATGTGATTACAACCAGGAAATGTTGGATAAGTTTGATAAGCTGATAGCTGACAAGAATTACAGTTGGAATATAAGAGATATTCTTCCAAAGTCACTTCCAGCAGGTGCAAGTGCAGGAATGCTTACAGCAGAAGGAGCTAAAAAGCTTGATCCTACAGGAACACTTCAGGCTGGAGTTCCAGTATGCCCACCAGAAGGTGATGCAGGAACAGGTATGGTAGCTACAAACTCAGTTGCAGAGAGAACAGGTAATATCTCAGCTGGTACATCAGTATTCTCAATGGTAGTACTCGAAAATGACCTTAAGAATGTACATCCAGAACTTGACCTTGTTACAACACCTTCAGGAGAAGCTGTTGCCATGGTTCACTGCAACAACTGTACATCCGACCTTAACGCATGGGTTGGACTCTTCAGAGAGTTTGCTGGACTTACAGGTAATGATATTGATGATAATACACTCTATGGAACACTTTATAGAAATGCTATAGAGAATGGGGATGCTAATTGCGGCGGGCTCCTTGCATATAACTATTTCTCAGGTGAAAGTATCACAGGATTTGACGAGGGAAGACCACTGTTTGTAAGAAGACCAGATGACAAGTTCAACCTTGCCAACTTCATGAGAACACACCTTTATACAGCACTTGGTGCTCTTAAGGCTGGTAATGATATCCTCCTTAAGGAAGAAGGCGTTAAAGTAGATTATTTCTATGGTCAGGGCGGATTCTTCAAGACAAAGGGAGTTGGAGACAGAGTAATGGCAGCTGCACTTAATGCTCCTATCAAGCTCATGGAAACAGCAGGAGAAGGCGGACCATGGGGACAGGCTATTCTTGCAGCATACATGCTTCAGAAAGAAGATGGAGAAACACTTAAAGATTACCTTGCAAATAAGGTATTTAAGAGTGGCAAAGTTGAAACAGCAGAGCCAGTTGCTGATGATGTAAAGGGCTTTGATGAGTTCATGAAAGATTATAATGCTGGTCTTGCAGTAGAAAGAGCTGCTGTAGACAGCCTTAAATAATTTACGATTACATAATTAAACATACTAAATAACATATTTTTTAGGGTATCAGGCAATATTTTGACTGGTACCCAAATATTATAAAAGAGGATTAAATAATGTTAGAAGAATTAAAGAAAAAAGTATATGAAGCCAACATCTTATTACCAAAGTATGGCCTTGTTACTTTCACATGGGGAAATGTTAGTGAAATAGACCGTGAAAGCGGACTTTTTGTAATCAAACCAAGTGGAGTTGATTATGAAACAATGACACCAGATGATATGGTTGTTATGGATCTTAACGGAAATAAGGTAGAAGGAGATCTTAATCCTTCATCAGATACACCTACACACGTTGAGATATACAAAGCTTTCAAGGATATAGGAGGAGTAGTTCATACACATTCTTCTTATGCTACAAGCTGGGCTCAGGCCGGCAGAAGCATCCCATGTTATGGCACAACACATGCTGATTATTTTTACGGAGAGATTCCTTGTGTAAGATGCCTTACAAAAGAGGAAATCGAAGATGCTTATGAAGAGAATACAGGACACCTCATTGTAAATGAGTTTAACAGAATGGGCAAAGACCCAGTAGCTGTTCCAGGAGTTCTGTGCAAAAACCATGGAGTATTTACATGGGGCAAGGATGCACATGATGCAGTACACAATGCTGTAGTATGTGAAGAAGTTGCCAAGATGGCATACAGATGTGAAGTTATTGAAGCCCGCGTACAGCCAGCACCACAGGAGCTTCAGGACAAGCATTATTTCCGTAAACATGGCGCAAATGCATATTATGGTCAGACTAAGAAAAAATAAAATCTAAAATAATTTAGATTTTATAAAGTGGACTATAACTATCTAGTGTGCTAAATTATAAGCGTGCGTTTGAAATTCAATACAACTAAAGTAATGACTATTCAAAGCACTTGCTCTGAATAGCAAGCAAAAACGAGAAAGGAAGTTTCATTATGACGAACCAGGAATTAAAGAAGACTGCTAATGAAGTTCGTAAAGACATTATTACAGCACTTCATGCAGCTGGCGCTGGACATCCAGGCGGATCTTTATCTGCTACAGATATTTTTACATATCTTTATTTTGAAGAAATGAATATCGATCCTAAAAAGGTTGATGATCCAGACAGAGACAGATTTGTTCTTTCAAAAGGACATTGTGCTCCAGGATTATATTCTGTTATGGCAGAGAGAGGATATTTCCCTAAGGAAGAGTTAACTACTCTTCGTAAACTTGGATCAAGACTTCAGGGACATCCAAGTATTCAGTATCTTCCAGGACTTGATATGTCAAGTGGATCACTTGGACAGGGTATATCTGCAGCTTGCGGTATGGCTATGTCAGCTAAACTTGATAACAAGGACTTCAGAGTATATACACTCCTTGGTGATGGTGAAATCGAAGAAGGTCAGGTATGGGAAGCAGCTATGTTTGCTGGATTCCGTAAGCTTGATAACCTTGTAGTTATTGTTGATAACAACGGTCTTCAGATCGATGGACCAGTTGATCAGGTATGTTCACCATATCCTATCGACAAGAAGTTTGAAGCTTTCAATTTCCATGTAATTAATATAGATGCACATAACTTTGATGAAATCAGAGCTGCTTTTGAAGAAGCTAAGAATACAAAGGGAATGCCAACTGCAATCATTGCACATTCTATCAAAGGAAAGGGCGTATCATTTATGGAAAACCAGGCTGGATGGCATGGTAAGGCTCCTAATGATGAAGAATACAAGATTGCTATGGAAGATCTGGAAAGGATTGGTGCACAGTTATGAGCGAAAAGAAGAAGATAGCAACAAGAGACAGCTATGGTGCTGCACTTGCTGAACTTGGTAAAGAGTATCCTAACCTTGTAGTACTTGATGCAGATCTTGCAGAGTCAACAAGAACATCAATGTTCAAAAAGGTTTTTCCAGAGCGTCATATTGATGTAGGTATTGCAGAAAGTAACATGATGGGTATCGCTGCTGGTCTTGCAACAACAGGTAAGATTCCATTCGTTAGTACATTCGCAATGTTCGCTGCTGGACGTGCATTTGAGCAGGTACGTAACTCAGTTGCATATCCTAAGCTTAATGTTAAAATTGGTGGTACACATGCAGGTATCACAGTTGGTGAAGATGGTGCCAGCCATCAGTGTAATGAAGACTTTGCACTTATGAGCGTTATTCCTAACATGGTAGTAATGTGCCCAGCTGATGATATTGAAGCTAAGGCTTGTGTAAGAGCAGCTGTTGAGCATGATGGACCTGTATATATCAGATTCGGACGTGCTGCATGTCCAATTATCAACGATACACCAGATTACAAGTTTGAAATCGGTAAAGGAACAGTTGTTAGGGAAGGAACAGATGTTACTATTATCGCTACAGGTATCTGCGTGGGATCAGCAATTGAAGCTGCTGAAAAGCTGGCTGCTGACGGTGTAAGTGCTGAAGTTATTAATATCTGCACAATCAAGCCTTTAGATAAAGAGCTTGTAGTTGCATCAGCTAAGAAGACAGGAAAGGTAGTTACAGTAGAAGAACACTCAGTAATTGGTGGTCTTGGAAGTGCTGTAAGTAATGCTCTTTCAGAGCTGTGCCCAACTAAGGTTAAGAAGCTTGGTATGCAGGATGTATTTGGTGAATCAGGTACAGCAAGTGAGCTTGTACATAAATATGGACTTGATGGCGAGGGTGTTTACAATTCAGTAAAGGAATTTATTTAAAACATGAACATATTATCTCCGTCTATTTTATCAGCCGACTTTAACATACTAGGAAAACAGATTGAAGATGTAGACAAGGCTGGCGCAGAGTATCTCCATATTGATGTTATGGATGGCGTATTTGTACCATCAATATCATATGGGATGCCATTAATTAAGAGCATCAGAAAGACATCAAAGATCATATTTGATGTTCATCTGATGATTGTAGACCCGATTAAATACATTAGAGAGTTTGCCGATTGTGGAGCGGATATTATAACATTCCACGTAGAGGCTACTGACGATCCTATGTCAGTAATAGATGAAATTCATAGATATGGCAAAAAAGCTGGTATGGCAGTTAAGCCTGGTACACCTGTTTCTGCGCTCGTTCCATATATGGATGAACTGCAGCAGATGCTGGTAATGACTGTTGAACCTGGCTTTGGTGGTCAAAAATATCTGGACTACTGCACAGATAAGGTTGCAGAGCTCAGACAAAAAGTTAATGACCGCGGAATGAAGACAGATATTCAGGTAGATGGAGGAGTAAATCTTCAGAATATAAATATACCGCTAGAAGCTGGAGCAAATGTATTTGTTGCAGGATCAGCAGTATTCAATGGAGATATTACTGAAAATGTTCGTAAATTACGAGCAAAGCTAAATCAAATTCAATATTAACAACTAATTCAGGAGCGTTTATTATTAACGCTCCTGTTTTTACAATTGCCCCATTTGTTGACAATTTAGGCGCTTTGAAGCATACTAAAA
>CAMJFD010000053.1 GCA_946404845.1 uncultured Butyrivibrio sp.
CTATAGCTGCACCTATCTGCTGCTCACCGCCAAGATGACCAGCCAGGAACTTATGAATATTAAGGTTTGTAACCTCTTCAATAAGTCGTCCTGTAGTACCTGTAGCATAGAGTTCGTTTTTTGACAGTATTCCCCTGTATGCTATGCAGAAATTCTGCATTAATTTCTTTTTTGAATCATGTGCTACGAATGCAATATTCATTTTTGCACACTCCCTCCTAGTATTTATAAATATTTTTACTTTGTAGTCTGACATTGAGAACAAAACCAATACCTGCATATACACACACAAGTGATGTCAGACCAGAGCTGACAAATGGAAGTGGAATACCTGTATTTGGTAGTGTACCAGTTGCAACTCCTATATTCAAAAAGCCCTGAAAACCAATCCAAAAACCAAGTCCTGCAGCAATAATTGTTCCTGCAAGATCCTGAGCTTTAGTTGCTATTATAAAGCATTCCAAAGCAATTAGTGTCAGTAATGCTATGACTATAACAGAACCTACAAATCCAAATTCTTCTCCAATTACAGTAAAAATGAAGTCTGTCTGTGATTCTGAAATGAAACCACCATTTAATACAGAGCCCATTTCATTGGTATTATAACCCTTACCAAGTAACTGGCCAGAACCTATAGCCATTATTGAATTCAATGTCTGATATGCTGTAGTCGTAGAATAATTTTCTGGAAACAGCCAGGCAAGAATACGGTCCTGCTGATATGATTTCAGAATAGGACTGTTCTCCTGTAATGCACTGTAAATGACAATAACTACTGCCGGTATGGAAACTGACAATACGCCCACTACAAGTTTCCAGTTAATACCTGCAACAAACAATATACCACAAACTATAACTGTAACCATTATAGTTGTAGACAAATCTGGTTCCTTTAATATAAGCAAAAGAGGAACCGCCATTAATCCTAGACATATAAGAATAAAGCTAAAATTCTTTACCTTTTCCTTATATTTCATAATAAACTTTGCCAAAAATAAAATCAATAATAATTTGGAAAACTCAGATGGCTGAAACTGGATACCCGCAATAATAATCCATCTTGTAGCGCCACCAACTTTTTTACCAAACAATAGAACACTTGCCAGCAAAACTATATTAATTGCATAGAAAAACCAGTAGAACTTAATCAGCGTAGTGTAATCAAAAAGTGAA
Source organism: uncultured Butyrivibrio sp. (assembly GCA_946404845.1). Lineage (GTDB taxonomy): Bacteria > Bacillota > Clostridia > Lachnospirales > Lachnospiraceae > Butyrivibrio. The sequence continues at coordinate 1,174 of CAMJFD010000053.1, forward strand.
ATAAACACCATCCCAACAAGTCCCAGAACAAGACCTAATATCTGCTTGCTCTGCAAGGATTCTTCGGCACTTCCGATAGCCATAACACCAATTATACTAAGCAGAATACATAGTATTACCAGTTTGAAATCGTAATTCCTGATTTTATACTGTTTTAATTTTTCAAATCTACTGTATCTCTCAGATGATACTCCATTAGTCAGCATTTGCATCTCCACCAACCAGCTCATTGGCTGTATTTTGCTCTTCTTCTGTCTCTTCGCTGAGTCCGTAATAGTATTCAATAGCATCCTTAGTAATCTGAGCTGCATAACTTGAAGTATAACCATAGGCTATACGTGTTGCTATAGCAATTTCAGGTGATTCATAAGGTGCATAACATACGAACAGAGCGTGGTTTGCCCTGCTTGATGATTCCTGAGCTGTACCTGTCTTACCAGCTACGTTAACTGCTAGATCATCATAATATGACTTATCTTCTACAACCTCTCTCATACCAAGATGAATTGCATTCCAATAACTCTGATCCATCTCTATAGTATTTCTAACTGTTGCAGAATAGTCCTGTAACAGATTACCATTAGAATCTGTTGTCTTATCTATAAGTGTTAGATTGTAACATGTCCCGCTGTTAGCTACTGTAGTAACATAACGTGCAAGCCCAACTGTTGTAAATGAGTTAGTACCCTGACCAATAGCAGAACGAACTGAATCTTCGTCTGATACTTCAGGCTCTGACTCCGATATTTCTATTCCAGTTGTCTCTGTAAGTCCATACATATCAGCATATTTAGCAAGTTTTTCAAGACCAACATCAGACTTATATGTATCATTAACAAGTCCTAATCTGTAACCAACTTCATAGAAGAATACGTTACATGAATTTCTGATACCACCAGTTACATTAAGAGCACCATGTGCACTTGGATAAATCCAGCATCTAGGATTTACTTCAAATTTATCAAATATACCCTTACAAGTAATAGTAGAATCTGTAGTAATTACCCCTTCCATAAGACCTGCTGTAGCAGATACCATCTTGAATGTAGAACCAGGAGCTGTCTTCTGCTGTGTAGCGTAGTTATAAAGAGGATTAGACAGATCATTACGCAGCTGTGCATAATACTCTGCATCAACTCCATTAGCCATCTTGTTATTATCATATCCAGGATATGATACAAGAGCCAGTACATCACCTGTATTAACATCTGTTATTACCATTGATCCTGAACATGGATCTAGAGCCAGCTGTGCAGGTGTAATATCAAGATTAGAAATTCTGTTAGTAATAAATGTATATGCGCTCTCAGAACCTGCATTCCAAAGAGCAAGCTCATCACTTGGAAGTGTCACTATTTCCTGCTCAAGCAGAATATTACATACCTGTGCTCCAGATATAAGGTCATCCTGAAGCATGTATTTATAAAATCTTGATGTAAAATCATTGTCTTCTTCTAGTTCTGCAAAAATATATGTCAGAATATGCTCATAGATTTCCTCGGAATCAGCATACTGATTGTCCAGATCAAGTAATGAAACATCAACCCAGTTCTCAGCTATACAATATCTGATATACTCTGCAAGAGAAATAGTCTCATCTGTAGTCCATGCGATATATGTCTCATCTTCTCTGTCTACAAGATCAGAATCTATTACACCATCAGAATATAACATAGAAGCTATATAGCTCATGTATACCATATATTCTTTGGATAACTGATTATATGGAGTCATGGTTTCTGTAAGCTCAGTATTAAGAGTTGCCATAACAGAATCCTTTTTAGTCAGGAACTGATTATATACAGCAGCTTCTGTGCTCTCAGCTTCATCAGATGCCATATGTTCAATATCAATTACATTATTATCAAACAGTGCATAATATACATCATATACTGGGATGACAATATCACTTGCACTTGAATTCTCACCTGCAGTATATGTCTTGATATTCTGAATCTTGGATATCAGAATACCAGCAAGGTCTGTCTCGATAATATTGTAGCAGGCCTCCTGCAAATCTTTATCAATAGTCAGATATACATCATTACCAGCAACAGAATCTACGTAGTTACTAGTCTCAATTACCTGACCTGTATTATCAACATAAACAGTTTCTGAACCCTTTGTACCCTGCAGTACTGTCTCCATAGCCTGTTCGATACCTGACTTACCGACTGTATCATTGCTGCTATAATCTGGATTAGTCTCCTGCAGTTCAGCCAGTTCATCCTCAGAAACCTTACCTGTATATCCTATAATCTGTGAGAAATACTCAGAGTCTACATAAACTCTGGCAGTATTTTCCTGGATAGATACACCATCAAGTGTATCGCTATTCTCCATAACATCAGCAACAGTCTTATCACTAACACTGGTGGCAACTGTTGTATCAATATATTTCTGATAGCTGTTAGAGTTCATATTATAACGGACAGTCAGAACTTTAAGCAGTCTGTCATTATCATATCCAAGACCAGGCTCAAAAGATTTGCTGTCATCAGGATCTGTATAATCTCCAATTCCGAAATCTTCACACAGCTCCATAACAACCTCTTTGGCTGTCTTGGTCTTCTCTTCGTATTTAAGATCATTAACAGATGTATGTCCATATACATCAGCAAGGAATCTCAAAAGTGATGTACCCTCAACTGTGAATTCAAAATCACCATTTGTATCAAGTGCAATATTGAAATCACTGTCTACTTCATCACCATTTTCTTCAATAATATCTATAAGCTTATTAATAGTAGCATTAATAGCCGCATTTCTCCCCGAACCGGACTCATATACATCTTCGATAGTAACGGAATTAGCCAGTTCATTATAGGCAAGAAGGTTACCGTTTCTATCATAGATATTACCTCGTGTCGCCTGTATGTCCTTTTCCTTCATAATCTTGAGCTGAAAAGTATCAACATACTCCTCACCTCTTATAATCTGCAGGTAGAACAATCTATATACAAGAATAGACATGCAACATATCAGTACTGTACATGAGATAACAATTCTTGAAGTTATAAACTTTAGTATTGCTTCACCAATTCTATTAAACAAATTTCTTTGCGCTCCTTTGTTCAATTTCTTCAAGCTTCGTATTTATCCGCAAAATAATTGGATAGTAAAAAATAGATACAATAGTTGTATATATAATTTCCGGCACGATAACATGCATCATATAGTATCCTATATTAAACCTTGTTCTGAACATGAACATCAGAACATAACATACAAAGCCTAATACAAAATCACAAGAAACAATGAACACCATAGGTAATATTATATTTTGAGGAAAGAAAATCCTGTGGAACTGACCTATTACAAATCCAATATACATATATATCAGAGCAAAAAATCCGATATATGTTCCAAAAAAGACATCTATAAGGAGGCCACAAAAGAATCCGACTAAAATGCCGCTTTTATCGCCTCTCATAAATCCATATGAAGCAGTAAGTATAATCAGAAAGTTGGGAGTAATACCTCCAAAATCAAAAAATCTGAATACCGTTGTCTGCATTATAAATGAAATAATAATCAAAAAAAATGTAACTATATATCTTCTCATTTATCTGCCTTTACTAGTTGCTGCTATCTTCCACCTGTTGCTTGGTCTGTAAGATAACAAGTACCTCACTCAAATGATCAAAATCAACAGCTGGAGTTATAGTTCCAGATTTGGTTAGATTATTTGAATCCTCATCTATAGTACTAATATAGCCAATTAGTATGCCTGGTAAATATTTGTCACTTATATCTGAAGTAACAACCTTATCACCAACACTTACCTTGTCTACGTCATCAACGAGTTTGGAGAATCCTATTACACCCTGGTCATATAACTCAAGGTCACCTGTAACGATGAGATTCTCAGAAGCAGACAGTATTGTAGCACTAACAGAAGAATTATCTGCGATAATTGACTGTACCTTGGCCCAGTCTGGTCCAACGTCAATAATTCTGCCTACAAGACCACTTCCTGCAATTATATTCATATCTACAGTCAGACCATCATCCGATCCTTTATCGATAACAAAAGAGTGATACCAGTTACCAGCATCCTTAGCTATGATTCTGGCTCCGATCTTCTCATAATTATCATACTGACTGTCAAGCTCATATAATTTCTGCAGCTCAGTAAGTTCATATTTATCCTGTTCAAGATTTGTATTCTGTGCAGTCAGATCTTCTACCTGCTGTTTAAGGCTCTCATTCTCAGCCTGAAGGTCAGCTATACTCTGAATATTGCCAGCTACGTCTACCATCCATGTTCCTACAGATGTAACACCCTTCTGAATAGGAATTATAACTGTACCAAAAAATGAATTAAGAGAACTTGAAAATGCATTCGTACTGAAAGTAACAATAATCATGACTACACATACTAATGTCAAAATAAAAAGGAGATATTTACTCGGAAGAGTAAACTTCTCCCCTTCTCTTTTTACAATTGGACTCATTATTATTCATCCTCTTCAACTGAATATGCCAAAGATCTATACTGTTCGTCTTTAATAATTTTACCAATACCAAGTGCAACAGAACCGATAGGATCTTCTGCAAGATTTACATTAAGACCTACACCGTTGCTGAGTCTCTGTGCAAGGTGACATACCTGTGATGCACCACCTGATAAATAGAGACCGTGCTTATAAATATCAGCAGCAAGTTCTGGTGGAGTACGTTCAAGAGTAGCTTTGATGCTATCAAGAATTGTATCAAAGTTCTCAACGAGAGCCTGATCGATAAGGTCTGTAGGAATCTGTCTCTCTACTGGAAGACCTGTAACAATATCTCTTCCATAAACTACTGCATTCTTACCTTCTTTTTCAAGATTCTTGAGATTCATCTTAACGTTCTCAGCTGTCTTCTCACCAATGATAAGAGAGAATTCTCTTCTGATTACTGAACGGATAGAATCATCGAACTTCTTACCGCCAACTTTGATCAGCTTACTGATAACGATGCCCTTAAGTGACAAGATTGAAATCTCTGTTGTATCATAACCAACGTTAACAACAAGTACACCCTGTGAATTCATTACGTCTACGCCCATTCCAAGTCCGTCAGCTACAGGCTTTTTAACAAGCATAATCTTCTTAACCTTGATTCCTGATTCATGAATAAGGTCATGGAAAGCTCTTCTCTCAACCTCTGTAACATCCTTAGGAACAGCTATATAAACATCAACTGGACGTGGGCTGCCCTTCATCTGATCTGAAACAAACAGCTTAACCAGTGTTTTCATATGATCTATATCAGCAATAACACCATTACTAAGTGGATATGAAATCTGAATGTTGCTAGGAGCCTTCTCATACATATCATATGCTGAATTACCAAATGCCAAAACATTTGTCTTATTCTCAATTGCAATTATATTCTTCTCAACAGTAACATTATCCTCATTCTTGTTGAAAATCTTAATGTTGCTAGTACCTAAATCGATTCCAAAAGTATTGTAACTCAAAACAAATCTCCATTCTGACTAATTTAAAAGTCTTTCTTTTTTGAAACTAATAAAACTATTGTCTCCAATTATTATATGATCAACAAGCCTTATATCTAGAAGCTCGCCTGATTTCCTGACCTTTTCAGTTATATTCAGATCCGCCCTGCTTGGAGTCGGATCTCCACCCGGGTGATTATGTAAGAGAACGACATATACCGCGCCGCATTTAAGCGCATGTCTGTAAATCTCCCTCGGTGATAAAAGAGAACTGTTCACAGTTCCAACTGAAATTACAGTTTCATTTAAAGGTTGCAGCTTATTATTAAGAGAAACCAGAATTACATATTCACGTTCCTCATGCCGTAACTGTTCCATATAATAATCGGCTACAGTTTCCGGACTACGAAAATCAACCTTGGCCTTCCTTTGTTCAACGGCCATCCTTCTGGACAATTCAGCTATACACTTAAGCTTTACTGCCTTGACCTGTCCTATTCCATCAAGACTCATCAGCTCTTCAATAGAGATATGATGCAGTCTGTTAAGACCAGTTTCTATATCTCCGCCCAGTTGCAGGACATTTCTAGCAATGTCCAGTGCTGAATTTCTGCCTGTGCCTGTCCTAATGATTATAGCAAGAAGTTCTGCTGAGGACAAACTCTCAGCCCCATACTTCATAAACCTTTCATAAGGCAGCATCTCTTTTTCTGACTGATTCCTATCAGTCTTAAAATCATATAATGTGTTTACTTCGCTTATCATACTTTCCTTCCCTTTTATCTCCAGACAGTTCCAAAAAGTAAAATCAGCAAATTTTATTTTAGCACAAATTACTATATGATAAAAGCATCTTATATCCAGTTATTACGAAAATTGAAATAAATACCTTTATTCTTCTTATTATATTTTGATAAGCCCTTTATCATGGAGAGCCTGTACAGTCTTAAGTATACCCAGCTTGGCATGTGGCCATGTAAGACCGCCCTGGAAGTATACATTATATGGAGCCTTTAATGGTCCATCTGCAGAAAGCTCAATTGATGAACCTGATACAAATGCACCTGCTGCCATGATTACCTGTGCATCATAACCTGGCATATCCCAAGGTTCTGGAGCAACAAATGAATCAACAGGAGCTGCAGCCTGTATACCTTCGCAGAATGCGATAAGTCCTTCTGGCTTACCAAATGTAATAGACTGAATAATATCAAATCGGTCTTCTGTAGCATTTGGGAATACATCAAATCCAAAATCCTGATACAGATTGGCAGCAAATATAGCACCCTTTAGAGCTGATGCTGTAACAGTTGGAGCCAGGAAAAATCCCTGATAGAACTGTGGCAGTATTCCAAGTGAAGCACCTACTTCCTTACCAAGTCCTGGTGAAGTAAGTCTGTATGCTGCATTTTCTACACAATCTTTTTTTCCGGCTATATATCCACCAATTGGAGCAAGTCCGCCGCCCGGATTCTTGATAAGTGATCCTACGATCATATCAGCGCCTACATCTGAAGGCTCCTCTTTCTGTACAAATTCTCCATAACAGTTATCAACCATGCAGATAATGTCTGGCTTAATGTCTTTAATAAATTTAATAAGTTCGCCAATTCTCTCAACGCTAAGAGTTGGTCTTGTTGCATAACCCTTTGATCTCTGGATTGTTACCATTCTGGTCTTAGAATTGATTGCTTTTCTGATACCTTCGAAATCAAAGCTTCCATCCTCTAATAAATCAACCTGGCTGTATGTAATACCATATTCTGCAAGTGATCCCTTTGATGGTCTTATACCTATAACCTCTTCAAGAGTGTCATATGGTTTTCCTACAGGTGAAAGAAGTTCATCCCCTGGTCTTAAATTACTCATAAGAGCAAGTGCAAGTGCATGTGTTCCGCATGTGATCTGTGGTCTTACAAGTGCATCCTCTGTATGGAAAACAGATGCATAAACCTGTTCAAGCTTGTCTCTTCCGATATCGCTGTAGCCATATCCTGTTGTACCTAAAAGGCAGGCCTCACTTACGTTGTTCTTCTGCATTGCATTTAAGACCTTGAGCTGATTGTACTCAGCATTCTGATCGATTACCTCAAATCGCTCCTTAAGTCTTTCAAGTGTTTTTTCTCCGAGTTCATATACTTCCTTAGAAATTCCGAGCTCTTTGTAGATTGTTTCGTTTAAAATACTCATAATACTTCTTTATTCCCTTATCTGTCTAAGTATTTCCTGTAATACTTTGTTGTCGTCTCTTCCAAATTCTTTTTTATTGATCCATCTGACATCTGATTCACGTTTGAACCATGTCAGCTGTCTCTTGGCAAAATGCCTTGTGTTGCGCTTTATCAGATAAACGGCTCTTTCAAGGTCCCACTCACCTGTAAGATATCCATACATTTCCCTGTAACCAAGTCCCTGCATGGCTGTTGAGTGAGGATCAATTCCTTCATCAATGAGCTGTTTCATCTCATCTTCAAGGCCTTCCTCTATCATCTTGTCAACGCGGGCATCTATGCGAGAATATAATATTTCCCTGTCATCTGTCAAGACAAAGTACCTGAAATCAAATGGTGATACCTTAGCCCTCTCCTGCTCGTTATGAACAGAAATCTTTTCACCAGTTTTATTATAATATTCAAGTGCCCTGATAACTCTTTTTATATTATGGGCATGTATTGCATCTGCAGATTCAGGATCGACTTTTCTTAACATATCATGCAAAAACTCCGCTCCCTTTTCATCTGCAAGAGCTTCAAGTTCATGCCTGTAGGTCTCGTCTATATCAGTCTCTGTAAAATCAATATCATATAGAACTGCCTGAATATAAAAGCCTGTACCGCCAACAATTATCGGTATCTTACCTCTTGACTGTATGTCCTTAATGGCTTCATCAGCCTTCTTCTTGAAGGTAAAAACATTAAAGTCTTCGGAAGGCTCAAGAATATCTATAAGGTGATGTCTTATACCACCCATATTCTCAGGCTTAATCTTGTCAGTTCCTATATCCATGCGTTTATATACCTGCATGGAATCAGCTGAGATAATCTCACCATTTATTTCTCTAGCAAGATCAATCGATAATTTAGTTTTGCCCACGGCTGTTGGTCCCGTGATTATAATCAGCTGTCCGTCCATTACTGTTATAGTCCTTTAAAAAAAATATTATCAAGTAACTACTCGCTTAAATTTCTTGTCTATCTCATATTTACTCATTGATATGATAGTAGGTCTTCCATGCGGGCAGTTATATGGGTTTTCAAGAGTAAGAAGTTCATCTAATAGTTCTGACATCTCTTCTCTTGTCATTCTGGTATTGCCCTTTACAGAAGCCTTGCAGGCCATGCTGGCAATCTTGTAATTAATTACATCTGGTGTCTTCTCGCTTCCGCCCTCGTGAGATAAGTCATCGAGAATTTCTATGAACATGTCTTTTTCACTGGCGCATCCGTAAAGATCCGTTGGCATCTGTCTTATGGCATAATCCTTACCACCAAAGTTTTCAATATTAAATCCAAGTTTTTCAAAATACTCACGATACTGCAGGAAGATATCTTCCTCCTGAGCTGATAATGTCACTATAACAGGAGGATTTATCAGCTGTGATGTAATTGATTTTTCTTTATATTTTTTGATCATACGCTCATAATTAACTTTTTCATGAGCCGCATGCTGATCTACTATAAAAAGCTTGTCTTTAAAGCCAAACAGCCAGTAGGTACCAAATATCTGTCCGAGGATTTCATAATCCTGTCTGTTATCTTTGGTCAGAATTTTCTCATCAAAGAGATTTAGCTGCATTCCCTTTTCTACTATAACCGCTTCGCTGGCCTTTATAATAGGACCCTGGTGATTGCTCGCAGCTGTATCTGTCTGTCTCTCCTGATTACCAAATACTCTTGTCCATACAGCTGACTTGGAGGAATCCTCAATTTTAATTGGTTCTTCCCTTACACCTTCCGCATAAACGGGTTCTGGTTCCTTAAGCTTGCCGTCTACAAGTCTGCTTGTTTCAAATGGTTCCGGCGCTGTTTCCGACTCAAGAACCTTGAATTCTTCTATCTTGTTATCATCGCCTGCCACAATCTGCTGAGGATTTTCATCATCAGCAAACCAAACATCCTGACCTGTAGTAGCCGCCTTGGATGTATTAGTAAGAAGCGCTTTCTGCTTCATTTCCATCTCTTTTTTGGCAGCTTCTTCTCTTTGAATTAAAGCCTTAGCAGCTTCCTTTTTGTCCTCTGCTTCATCGAGAAGTGCATCTGGAATCATCTCATGGTCTTTGAGAGTCTGGGCAATATTAGATCTGATAAATTCATAGAGTGCAGGCTGATTGTTGAATCTAACCTCCATCTTGGCTGGATGTACATTAACATCAACCATATCAGGCTCCATTTCAAAGTGCAGAACCACAAATGGGAACTTATGCATCATCAGATACTGCTTGTATCCTTCCTCTATTGCCTTGGAGACCACCTTGTCCTTGACATATCTTCCGTTAATAAAAAATATCTCGAAATTTCTGTTAGACCTGTTAACTGAAGGCTGTCCAAGATATCCTTCCATCAAAACGCCATTCTCCTGAGCCTTAATAGGTACAAGGCTACACGCTATATCACGTCCATATATTCTATATATCAGTTCCTTAAGATCTCCATTTCCTGAAGTGATGAACTTATCATCTCTGTTATTGATGAAATGGAATGAAACAGTAGGATTATCAAGCGCCATATGCTCCATGATATCAGCTACATAGCTTCCCTCTGTTTGTGGTGTCTTAAGGAATTTCTTACGGGCAGGAGTGTTATAGAAGAGATCTCTTATAACAAGAGTTGTGCCATTTGGAGCACCAACTTCTTCCATAGAGATTTCCTCTCCGCCCTGAATTTCATATTTAATACCGCTTAATTCATCCGAAGTCTTTGTAATCATCTCAACCTTGGCAACAGATGAGATACTTGAAAGTGCCTCTCCTCTAAATCCAAGAGAACTGATTGTAAAAAGGTCTTCGAACTTTTTGATCTTACTGGTTGCATGCCTCTTAAAGGCTTTTCTGATCTGGTCCTTTTCAATACCACTTCCGTTATCAGTTACTCTTATAAGACCTATTCCGCCTTCTTTAATTTCAACCGTTACAGAAGTTGCTCCAGAATCAATTGCGTTTTCTACGAGCTCTTTGACTACGCTGGATGGGCGCTCAACTACTTCGCCCGCAGCAATCTGATCTATCGTGGTTTTATCAAGTTCATTTATCACTGCCATCCTGTGCTCTTCCCCCTTTTATTAACACGCATTACCTTTCCACCTGTTCTTGAGCTGATTCTGTAGTTTATACAGGGTATTCAGCGCATCCATAGGTGTCAGGTTTGAAATATCTATTTCTTCAAGTTCCTTGACTACATCTTCATCTCTTACTGTATCAAACAGAGACATCTGATCGATATCAACATCGTCATAATGTTTGACAGGAGCTTTTTTCTCTGCCTTATTATTAACAGAAATTGACTGAACCTTCTCTGTGATATCATTATCAGATAGCTCTGCTACAATCTCCTTGGCTCTGTCGATTACCATATCAGGAATTCCTGCAAGTTTGGCTACCTGAATACCGTAGCTCTTATCTGCACCTCCCTTTATGATTTTCCTGAGAAAGACAATATCATCGCCTCTTTCCTTAACTGCTATACAGTAGTTATTGACATTATCAATTTTGCCCTCAAGCTCAGTAAGTTCATGATAATGCGTAGCAAAAAGCGTCTTGGCTCCAAGGAACTTTCTATTACTGATGTGCTCTATAACAGCCCATGCAATGGACAGACCGTCATAAGTAGATGTTCCTCTTCCAATCTCATCAAGTATCAGAAGTGAATTGGACGTTGCATTTCTAAGAATATTGGCAACCTCATTCATCTCTACCATAAATGTAGACTGTCCGCTTCCAAGATCATCAGAAGCTCCGACTCTGGTAAAAATCCTGTCGACAACGCTTATTGTAGCGCTATCGCAAGGAACAAAACTTCCAATTTGTGCCATCAGAACAATAAGAGCGCTCTGTCTCATATATGTGGATTTACCAGCCATGTTAGGTCCTGTAATAATTGAGATACAATGCTTTTTATTATCAAGGAATGTATCATTTGATATGAACATGTCAGAGGCATCCATCATCTGCTCTACTACAGGATGACGGCCACCCTTAACATTTATAACGCCCTTATCATTGATTTCCGGCTTAACATAATGATTCTTCTCTGCAACATAAGCAAGTGAACAATACACATCCAGAAGAGCTATAGCCTTGGCTGTACGCTGTATACGTTCAATTTCCATTGCGATGGAATCTCTTATCTTGCAGAACATATCATATTCAAGACCGTTTAATTTGTCCTGCGCATTTAAAATTGTATCCTCCAGCTCTTTGAGCTTAGGAGTTGTATAACGCTCAGCATTTGTAAGCGTCTGTTTTCTAATATAATCCTCTGGAACAAGATCCTTAAATGAATTTGTAACTTCCAAAAAATAACCAAAAACGTTATTGTACTTGATTTTAAGTGTCTTAATTCCAGTACGTTCTTTTTCTGAATTCTCCAGGTCAGCAAGCCATGTCTTACCTTCAGTGCTGGCTTTTCTGAAATGATCTATATCATTGTCAAAACCGTCCTTGATAATTCCGCCTTCTTTGATAGTAAGAGGTGGTTCCTCTATAATCGCCTGATCAATCAGTTCATAGATATCCTTAAGGTCATCAATATCTTCATTTATCTGATCAAGAGCTTTATTACCTTTAAAGTCTTCAAGGCTTATCTTAATTGCAGGCAGCATCCTGAGAGAATTTCTAAATGCCAATAAATCTCTTGGATTTGCTGTATGGTAACTGATCTTACTCATGAGACGCTCAAGATCATATATTGGATTAAGATATTCTCTTAGCTCATCTCTTGAAATGGCATTACCATATATCGCATCAACTGCATCTTGTCTTAGCTTAATCTCTTCTATATCTACAAGAGGCTGCTCGAGGAAGCTCCTGAGCATACGTGCTCCCATAGCCGTTTTAGTCTTATCAAGAACCCATAGAAGAGTTCCTCTCTTTTGCTTATCTCTCATAGTCTCTACAAGTTCAAGATTACGTCTTGTAGATGAATCAAGGAGCATGTATTTACTGGTAAGATAAGGATATATATGTGTAAAGTTAGACAGATCTGACTTCTGCATTTCAATCAGATACTGCATAAGTGCACCTGCAGCAACTATTCCAATTGGAAAATCCTCAATGCCAAGACCAATAAGCGAATTGACTTTGAAGTGCTTGGTAAGAGTTCTCTTACAGCTGTCTTCGTCAAAATACTTAGCTTCAAGCGGATAAACAGTTATGCCAAGTCTTCCCTTAATATCATTAAAGTCTGCCCCGCTTAAAGAAAAAGCGTCATTACAAATAACCTCAGAAGGCATATATTTGTTGATCTCATCCATGATGTTTCTCAGATCACTTACTTCTGTAAGATAATAATCACCTGTTGTTACATCTGCAATTGATATTCCACTTGTATCAGGAGAATAAAAAATGCACATGATATAATTGTTCTTGGTTTCCTCTAGAGCCTGCATATTAAGGTTTGTACCAGGTGTAACTATTCTGGTCACATCTCTCTTGACTATGCCTTTAGCTTCCTTAGGATCTTCAAGCTGTTCACAGATAGCGACCTTATAGCCTCTGCCAACAAGCTTGGTCACATAACTGTCTGCTGCATGAAATGGAACTCCGCACATAGGCGCTCTTTCTTCCAGCCCGCAGCTCTTACCTGTAAGAGTTATTTCCAGTTCTTTGGATACTGTTTCAGCATCTTCAAAGAACATTTCATAAAAGTCTCCCAACCTGTAAAAAAGTATGCAGTCATTATATTCCATCTTGGTAGTAAGATAATGCTGCATCATCGGAGATACCTTACTCATTATCTCTTCATAGTTGTATTTCCCCACTCTTTTACAATCCTCTCTTTTCTATAAATCAGGATTCAGAAATAAATTCTGAATCCATAAATATCTAAAAATATTGTTATACCATTGTTCCTGTGTAGTAGAATCCATGGCACTCATCAAGATGAACATCGACAAATGTACCTATAAGACTCTCATCCCCTGGAAAGTGTACAAGTGTATTATTACTCATACGTCCTGTTACAAGGTTTGAATCCTGCTCATTGATATCCTCAACCAGAACTCTTTCCACAGTGCCTTCAAGCTTACCAGACTGAAGTCTTGCAGTCTCCTGAACAGCCTTTAACAATCTGTTAAAGTTACGCTTAGCATCCTCTTCGCTTACCTGATCTTCAAAAGAAGCAGCTGGTGTACCAGTTCTCTTTGAATAGATAAATGTAAATGCATTATCAAATCCTGCTTTTCTAACTACATCAATTGTCTCATCAACGTCACTGTCTTTTTCGCCAGGAAAACCAACAATAATATCTGTTGTAATAGCAGCGTCAGGAAGCTTTTCTCTAATGAGGTCTACAAGCTGTAAATAAGATTCCTTAGTATAATGTCTGTTCATTCTCTTAAGAATCTCTGTTGATCCTGACTGAAGTGGCAGATGTATATGTCTTGCAACCTTTGGATTTCTTACGATTGCATCAATTAAGTCTACTGACATATCCTTAGGATGTGGTGTCATGAATCTGACTCTTTCAATTCCCTCTACCTTACATACTTCATCTAACAGCTCAGGAAAAGAAATCTTATCCTCATCACTAAGTCCTATTCCGTATGAGTCAACGTTTTGCCCAAGCAGCATTACTTCTTTTACTCCATCTGCAGCGAGCTCTTCACACTCTCTAATAATATCCTTAGGAGTTCTGCTTCTCTCACGTCCTCTTACATAAGGCACGATACAATATGTACAGAAGTTATTACATCCAAACATAATGTTAACGCCTGATTTAAAGCTGTACTTACGGCTGATTGGCAGCTGCTCTACAATTCTGTCAGTCTTTTCCCAGATATCGATTATCATTCTGTCTGACTCAAACATCTGACATAACAGCTCGGCGAACTTATACAGATTATGTGTACCAAAAATAAGATTTACAAATCTGTAGCTCTTCTGAATCTTTTCAACAGCTGTTTTTTCCTGCATCATGCAGCCACAGATTGCTGTCTTCATCCATGGTCTCTTCTTGTGAAGGCTCTTAACATATCCAAGTCTTCCAAGCACTCTCTGATCAGCGTTATCACGTACTGTACATGTATTATAGATAACAAAATCAGCATCCTCAGTTTCAACTGATTCATAACCGATTGAAACCAGAATACCTATAAGCTTTTCAGAATCCTTGGCATTCATCTGACAGCCGAATGTTACAACACACGCTGTAGGCTTTCTGCCAAGTTCCTTTTCAAGTTCAGCCACATAACCTTTTGCCTTTTCGATATATGTGAACTGCTTTAAACTCTCTTCATCTGTAACACCTATTGCATTCTTATGCAAAATACTCATATCTAAACTCATTAAACCTTGAAATCTCCATAAATCTTAACTAATTCTTTTAATATCTCTACAACCTTCAGCATTTCCTGCACTGAAGCATATTCATACTTGCCATGATAATTGTAACCACCTGTGCAGAGGTTTGGACAAGGAAGTCCCTTAAATGAAAGCATTGCTCCATCTGTACCGCCTCTGATAGGATTTTTAATTGGTGATACACCTACATTTTCCATTGCCTTTGTAGCATTATCAATAAGGTGCATGTGAGGTCTTATCTTCTCAATCATATTGTAATAAGAATCTTCCATTGTAAGTTCAATAGTATTCTCACCATACTTTTCATTAAGATAAGCAACTGTCTTTTTGAACAGTTCCTTTTTCTCATTGAACTTGTCCATGTCATGATCGCGAATGATGTAATATACAACAGCCTTTTCACAAGTACCTTTCATGAGAGTCAGGTGGAAGAATCCTTCTCTTCCCTCTGTATACATTGGGTTCTGGAATACTGGAAGCATTGACTGGAACTCATAAGCGATAAGTGTTGCATTGATCATCTTGTTCTTGGCATCACCTGGATGCACGCTGCGCCCCTTTACCTCTATCACTCCCTCTGCCGCGTTGAAGTTCTCGTATTCGAGCTCTCCAAGCTTGCCGCCGTCAACGGTATAAGCCTGTCTTGCATGAAATCTCGTTAAGTCAAAATTCAAAGTTCCTTCGCCGATCTCTTCGTCGGGAGTGAAGGCGACAGCTATTCCGTGATGGCTGATTTCCGGAT
>CAMJFD010000054.1 GCA_946404845.1 uncultured Butyrivibrio sp.
CTTCAATATTTGAAGGTTTGAAATCAATTTTTTCAAAATATCCCTTAAGGGCTTCTCCAGCTGGATGCATGAGCTGTGTATGGAAAGGTCCGCTAACTGCAAGAGGAACACATCTCTTTGCGCCAGCTTCCTTAGCAAGCTCTGATGCTGCTTCTACAGCAGCCTTTTCTCCGCTTATTACGAGCTGTCCTGGGCAGTTATAGTTACAGATACTTACAATACCTTTTTCTGAGGCAGTAGCACAGCATTCCTGAAGCTTTGCTTCCTCAAGTCCAAGTACTGCAGTCATTCCTGCTTCTACACCTTCAGCTGCTTTTGCCATTGCATTTCCTCTAAATGCTGCAATTTCTACAGCTTCAGCAGAATCAAGTACACCTGCAGCTTCAAGAGCAGAATACTCACCAAGTGAGAGACCTGCTACATAATCAGCATGAACACCTGCTTTTTCAAGAATCTTAGAAACACCAGCAGCAAATGCAACCATACATGGCTGAGTGTATTTAGTCTGTAACAGCATATCATCAGGATTCTCAAAACATGCTGTTTTTATATCGAATGGAAGATTAGTATCATCAAAAATAGCCTTGAATTCTGGGTATTTCTCATATAAGTCTTTACCCATTCCAGTATGCTGGCTACCCTGTCCTGCATATAAAATAGCTCTTTTCATTTTGTTTCCTTTCTATATCAGGATGCCTTCAAGATGACTCAGGCACCGATTGTAATTGCTTTTACTTTTTCATAATTCTGACAGATATCTTCGAAGATGTCTGCAACAGGTCTGATTTCTTTGAGCTGACCACAAGTCTGACCAGCCATGAGACTTCCAGTTTTGGTATCTCCTTCAAATACTGCGCGGCGAAGACTTCCAAGAGTGAACTTTTCAAGATCCATCTTGTCAGCACCTTCTTTTTCCTTCTTGATATACTCTCTTGTCATACTGTTCTTCAGAACTCGTACAGGAGTACCTGCAATACGTCCAGTAACAACTGTATCACTTCCTTTAGATTTAATAACAGCTGCTTTGTAATTCTCATGGATAGGGCATTCATTACTTGCAAGAAGACAAGTTCCGACCTGTACACCACATGCCCCAAGTGTCATAGCTGCGTCGAACTGACGGTGATCAGCAATACCACCAGCAGCAATAACTGGGATATTAACTGTGTCTACAACCTGTGGTACAAGTGTCATTGTTGTCATTTCTCCAACGTGTCCACCACTTTCTGTACCTTCAGCAATAACTGCATCAACACCGAGATTTTCAAGATGCTTTGCAAGGATAGGAGCAGCAACAACAGGGATTACCTTGATGCCTGCAGCCTTGAAGCTGTCTACATATTTACCTGGATTACCAGCACCTGTAGTTACTACAGGAATCTTTTCGTCGATAACAATCTGTGCAAAATCATCTGCAAGTGGATGCATCAGCATGATATTTACACCAAAAGGTTTGTCTGTAAGAGATTTACATTTTCTGATTTCAGCGATAAGAGAATCAGTATCTCTGATTCCGCCTGCTCCGATAAGGCCAAGTCCGCCTGCATTAGAGCATGCAGCTGCAAATTCACCGGTAGCAATATTTGCCATACCACCCTGAATTACAGGATATTTAATTCCCAGAAGCTCATCTAAATATTTCATAAGTGACCTCACTTTTTGTCATAAGTTATAAGCATACCTGCCCATGTCAGTCCACTGCCGAAACCGACTAATAGGAGCTTTTGCCCATTTTGTAATAGTCCATCATCATCCATTTCACTAAGTGCAAGTGCGATGGAGGCAGCGCTTGTATTTCCAAGGTGATCCATGTCTTTATAGAACTTGGCTGGATCAGCCTTTAATTTCTTAATTACATGATCGATAATTCTTGAATTTGCCTGATGACATACAACATGATCGATATCATCCAGAGTGAAATCAACCTTTTCATGCAGCATTTCTATGCACTTTGGAATAGCAGAGGTAGCAAATCGGAATACTGCCTTACCATCCATTGATACATAACTCTTAGAACCATTAGCACCCTCATTAACACCAGGACAGCAGATTTCTTTTCCGCCCTTGGCACCCAGAACTGATTCATAGAATAAGTCATCATCACATTCAATAACAGCTGCTCCTGCACCATCTCCGAAGAGTACGCACGTACCTCTGTCATTCATATCAAGAATTTTGGATAATTGTTCTACACCGATTACAAGACCATATTTTTTGCCAGAACATGTCAGAAGAGATCTGGCTGTTTCCATTGCATAAATAAAACCGCTACATGCGGCATTAAGATCAAAAACAGGAATATCTTCTGGGAGACCCAGTTCTGTCTGAACCAGGCAGGCAAGGCTTGGTGTTGCATAATCAGCAGAAAGTGTGGCAACTATACAACATCCAATATCGTCTTTGGTGATTTTGGAAGCTGAAAGTGCATTATCTGCAGCTTTTATCGCAAGAGTAAGTGCACTTTCACCTTCAGCGCAAAAATATCTTGAATGGATACCTGTTCTAGTAAATATCCATTCATCACTTGTATCTACTATCTGAGCAAGATCATCATTAGTCACAGACTTTGATGGAAGAGCTCTTCCAGTAGAAATAATCTTTATACCACTCATCAAATCCAGTCCCCGCTTAACCTGTAATATATTCAGCTTCTTCTGTGCGGCCTATATTACGAAATTTAAGTCTTCTGTCAGCAACCAGTTCGCTAGAAGACATGAGCTTAAGCTCTTGTAAATGTTTGTAAAGTACAGCATCCAGATTTGCATAAAGAGTATCAGGATCTGTATGTGCTCCGCCGGCTGGCTCTGGAACAACTTCATCAGTAACGCCTGCATCTTGCAGATCATGAGCTGTGAGCTTCATGAGATCACAAGCTTCACGCTTTCTTGATGAATCCTTCCATAGAATGCTGGCAAATCCTTCAGGACTGAGCACTGAATATACTGCATTTTCAAGCATCAGAATTCTGTTGGCAACGCTAATAGCAAGAGCTCCACCAGAGTTTCCTTCACCTGTAACTACAGTAATAACTGGAACCTTAAGGCTGCTCATAGCTGCAAGATTCTTAGCTATAGCCTCACCCTGTCCGTGTTCCTCTGCCTCTTTTCCAGGATAAGCACCTGGAGTGTCGACAAATGTAATAATAGGACGGCCGAATTTCTCAGCCTGTTTCATCAAACGAAGTGCTTTTCTGTATCCCTCAGGTCTTGGCATACCGAAGTTGAATTTGATATTGTCCTGAATGTTATGGCCCTTTCTGTGTCCAATTATAGTAACAGGCATTCCCTTGTAACGGGCAATGCCGCCATATATACTCAGGTCTTCATCAAATAGATGATCACCCTTCTGTTCAAAAAAATCTGTGAAAAGATTTTTGATAATGTCATCAACATGAGGTCTGTCAATGTTTCTTGCAATGCGGACCTTTTCTTCAGCTGTTAAATTATTATTATTGTTCATGGTCGTAATCTCCATTCATCATTCATTGTTTTTAACAACAGAAAATCCTTTGTTTTCGTTCTTTGTATTAGTTACATGTAGTCTCAGAATATCGATAAGTGTGTCGCGCATCTCATTTCTTGGAACAATCTTATCAACGAAACCATGAGACTCAAGATATTCAGCTCTCTGAAATCCTTTTGGCAGCTTGGCGTTAATAGTCTGCTCTATAACTCTTGGACCTGCGAACCCTATAAGAGCTCCTGGTTCTGCAAGTGTTATATCCCCGAGTGTTGCAAAACTAGCTGTTACACCACCTGTAGTAGGATGTGTCAGATAACTTATATATAATCCACCTGACTCGGAAAAGGCTTCAATAGCAGCAGCTGTTTTAGCCATCTGCATAAGAGAATAGATACCTTCCTGCATTCTGGCACCACCACTTGCTGAAAAAATGATAAGTGGGAGTTTCCTAGAAGTAGCAACTTCTATAGCTCTTGTGACCTTTTCACCAACAATAGTACTCATACTTCCCATAAAAAAACGGCTGTCTAGCACAACCGTAACAACGGGAATTCCTCCAATTTTTCCTGTTGCAGTTATTACTGCTTCTTTTAAACCAGTCTTTTTCTCCTGAGCAGCTACCTTTTCTGCATAGCCTGGGAAACCAAGAGGATCAGATACAGTCATATCGTAATCCATTTCCTTAAAGCTACCCTTATCCAGAATGAGAGATAATCTGTAATAGCCGCCAATTGGCTTTAATTTGCCACAGTTTGGACATGCGAACAGATTTTTCTCCCATGCTGATCTAAGAGCTCTTCTCTTACAAGAAGGGCAGTCAATAAACTCAGGATTCATAATGGTCGGAAGTATCGTTCCGGCAGCATCCTTATGGGCGCGGAGCTCAAAAGAGCTGTCACGGAGCAAATCTTTGGCCTGATAATTAACCTTAGACTTCACGATTATTCCTCCTTTTGTGAATGTTCTTTAACTTATGCTGCCTTGTTGATGCACTCAAGTACATCCTTAACTGTCTTAAGGTTAGCAAGTTCTTCATCAGAGATCTTCTTACCTGTCTTGTCTTCAAGAGCCATGTGAAGCTCTACGATATCAAGAGAATCAGCTTCAAGATCTTCCATAAGGTTAGCATCCTCTGTTACCTTATCTTCATCACAACCAAGAGTATCAACAATAACTTCTTTTAATTCTTCGAAATTCATTTTTTTGCCTCCATAAAATCTTTTAAATAAAAATATTTATATAAAATGTTTTAATTAAACATTTTGAAATAATAATAACAAGAATACAAAAATTGTCAATAGAAATGCCGATAATTATAGTGGAAAAAAAGTTAATTAGATGTATACTAGAATTGTTAAAAGTAGAATATACAAAGGAAACGGAGAATATACAGAGGCTAAAAATAAGATAAAAAATATCAATAGATATCAATGCACTTTTCGCTTCCTTAACAGGTAATATGGAGATTTTATATGAATTGTGATAGCTGTGTTCACTATGTGTATGACGATGAATACGATTATTATTACTGCGAGGTAGATCTGGACGAAGATGAAATGTACAGATTTATAACAGGTAATAACAAGGAGTGTCCGTACTATAGAGACGATGACGAATATAAGGTAGTGCGTCATCAGATGTAATATCTGTTTAATATAGGTATAAATATAGAAAGGACTTATTTAAGTGATATGATAAATAATAAGTTTATTCAGAACATGATTCCAAACGAAGATAATCTAAATATCAATGATCCGGATGGACTTACTCCTGCAAGGATTAGATATGAGATTTGGAGAACGCTTGGTGCTATAGTGGGATGCCTTTTATATGCTGCAGGAATCAATCTGTTCGTAGTGCCACTTGGACTTTATACAGGCGGACTTATGGGTATATGTCAGCTGATACGTACTATTATAGTGCAATTTACAGGAATTAATTTTGGCAGCATAGATATAGCTGGTATTATTTACTATGCATTTAATGTACCTTTATTTATCATGGCCCGAAAGGTAATGGGCAAGATATACTTTTTTAAGACAATTGTATGCGTTTCTGCAGTTACAATATTCCTGATGATTGTGCCGATACCTACAACTATGCTTGTCGATGATACACTTGCAATGTGTCTTATAGGCGGAATTATATGTGGAGCAGGCATAGGTATAACACTTAGAATGGGTGCCTGCGATGGTGGTATGGATATTGTCGGAGTTCTTCTTATTAGAAAGAACAATAATATAAGTGTTGGTAAAGTTAATCTTTTTATCAATGCGCTCTTATATTTTGTATGTCTGTTCATGTTCAATGTATCTACAGTAATCTATTGTCTGATATATGCATCAGCCAGCTCAATATCCGTAGACAAGATGCATACGCAGAATATAAATGTAGAAGTGAATATTATTACAAGAGCAGATAGTAAGGCACTTGAGAGAGCAGTATTTTCTGAACTTGGAAGAGGTATTACCAAGTGGAAATCAGTCGGTGCATATACAGGCGATATGTCTGATGTACTATATATATTAGTGAATAAATATGAAGTAAATCATCTAAAGAGAATAGTTCATAAGTTTGACCCACATGCGTTCATCGTTGTCAATGAAGGCGTGCAGGTAGATGGTAATTTCCTTAAGAGACTGAACTAAAAATTAATATATATTCATATAGAAAATTAGATGTTTTTTATGTATAATCTGTATGTTGAGCAGAAGAAGATATACACGAGGATGTGTCGTATCTCCTTCTGCTTTTTGTATTTAAAATTAATGCTTGAAATTCGCTAATGAGGTGTTATAATAGAGCCTTATTTTTAAAAAATCATTTTTGTAACCAATTAATTTTTATATATGTATTTTCAGGAGGATCACAGAAAATGGCAGTTAAATATGTATTTGTAACAGGAGGCGTTGTCTCAGGACTTGGTAAGGGTATCACAGCGGCTTCGCTAGGAAGACTTTTGAAGGCACGTGGCTACAAGGTAACCATGCAGAAGTTTGACCCTTATATCAATATCGACCCAGGTACAATGAACCCTATCCAGCACGGTGAGGTTTTTGTTACTGACGACGGAACAGAGACAGATCTAGACCTTGGCCATTATGAAAGATTCATTGACGAAAATCTTGATAAAAATTCTAACGTAACTACCGGTAAAATCTACTGGTCAGTACTTCACAAAGAGCGCCGCGGAGATTATGGCGGAAGAACAGTACAGGTAATCCCTCATATCACAAACGAAATTAAGAGTAAGTTCTACAGAAACTATACAGATAATGAAACACATATTGCTATTATAGAAGTTGGTGGAACGGTTGGTGATATCGAAAGCCAGCCATTCCTTGAGGCTATTCGTCAGTTCCAGCACGAAGTAGGCCATGAGAATGCAATGATTCTGCTTGTATCACTCATTCCATATCTGCGTGTATCAGAAGAGATTAAGACAAAGCCAACACAGGCTGCAGTTAAGACTATGCAGGGAATGGGTCTTCAGCCAGACGTAATCGTATGTAGAACAGAGGTAGAACTCGACAGAGAGACCAAGGACAAGATTGCTCTCTTCTGTAACGTACCTACTAATCACGTTCTCAATAACCTCGACCTCAAATATCTGTATGAGGCTCCTCTTGCCATGGAAAAAGAGAAGCTTGCAGACGTTGCATGTGAGTGCCTGAATCTCGAGTGCCCAGAGCCAGACCTTACAGAATGGAAGGCAATGGTAGATACACTCTATTCACTTGACAGAACAGTTAATATCTCACTTGTAGGTAAGTATACACAGCTCCATGATGCTTATATCTCAGTTGTAGAAGCACTTAAGCATGGTGGTATCAGTAATAAGGTAGAAGTTAAGATTAACTGGGTAGATTCAGATGAACTTACAGCAGAAGATGTACATGAGAAATTAAAGGATTCTGACGGAATCATCGTACCAGGCGGATTTGGGGACAGAGGTATTTCTGGAATGGTAGAAGCTATTAGATATGCAAGAGAAAACAACGTACCATATCTTGGAATCTGTCTTGGTATGCAGCTCTCTATCGTTGAGTTTGCAAGAAACGTAGTTGGATATAATGATGCTAACTCAATTGAATTCGATCCTAATACAACACATCCTGTAATCGCACTTCTTCCAGATCAGGACGGTGTAGAAGATATAGGTGGTACATTAAGACTTGGATCATATCCATGTGTACTTGATAAGACATCAAAGGCTTATGAGCTCTTTGGACAGGAGACAATCCATGATCGTCACCGTCATCGTTATGAAGTTAATAACGACTACAGAAATGTTCTTACAACAAACGGACTTAAACTCTGCGGTATGTCACCAGATGGCAGAATCGTAGAGATGATCGAGAACCCTGCATGTGACTTCTTTGTGGCTACACAGGCACATCCAGAACTCAGATCAAGACCTAACCGTCCACATCCACTCTTTAGCGGATTTATCGGAGCTGCTGTTAAGCACCAGGACAAATAATATAGTGAATTAAACACATCTAAGAGCCAGACAAGGTATTATAATCTTGTCTGGCTCTTCTTTGATGGAAACTGTTTACATATAGTGTTACAATTAAATTGTAAAAAATTATTTATACTTTTTTTATAAAATTGAGCGCCTAAGCAATTGATTTAACATGATATTCTTCTTATAATATTGAAAGTTGGTAAATTTAAAGAGAATAGGACAAATATATGGATAATAATCAGAATAACAATTCCGGTGGAAACGGATTAGGAGGAGATTCTCCTAGAAAACAAAATATTATTCTGCTTGTTGTAGCAGCTCTTATTACTATATTATGCATGACATATTTCCTAAGAGCTGTATCTGGCAGTGAAAGTGTTGAACTTACATATAGTGAGTTCATAAGTATGGTAGAAAATGGCGAAGTAGAAAGTGTAATTATCGAATCTGACAGAATTGATATTACAACTAAGGATAAAGATGATGATTCGTCTTCATCTTCAACTACAGATTTTCAGTCACTTCTTACTAATACAATAATAACTCAGTACTACACAGGTAAGGCAGAAGCAGATTCAATACTGACACAGAGACTTCTCGATGCAGGAGTTGAAGTTAAGAGTCAGGTACCTGATAATTCAGGACTTGTATTACAGTTCCTTCTGACATATCTGTTACCTATTATATTATTATGGGTGCTCTTATCATTCCTGATGAAGAGAATGTCAAAGGGCGGCGGAATGCTCAACGTTGGTAAGAGCAATGCCAAAGTATATGTACAGAAAGAAACAGGAATTACATTTAAGGATGTAGCCGGTGAAGATGAAGCTAAGGAATCACTCGTAGAAGTAGTTGATTTCCTTCATAATCCAGCCAAGTACTCCAAGATTGGTGCCAAACTTCCAAAGGGTGCACTTCTTGTAGGACCTCCAGGTACAGGTAAGACACTTCTTGCCAAGGCCGTAGCTGGTGAAGCCCATGTACCATTTTTCTCACTTGCGGGTTCAGATTTTATTGAGCTGTATGTAGGTGTTGGTGCAAGCCGTGTAAGAGACTTATTCAGTGAAGCTAGTAAGAATGCTCCATGTATTATCTTCATTGATGAAATAGATGCAATTGGTAGAAGCCGTGATTCTAAGTATGGCGGCGGTAATGAAGAAAGAGAGCAGACACTTAACCAGCTCCTTTCAGAGATGGATGGTTTCGATTCATCAAAGGGTATTTTTATCCTGGGTGCAACTAACAGACCTGAAATCCTTGATAAAGCGCTCCTTAGACCAGGTCGTTTCGACAGAAGAATTATCGTTGATAAGCCTGACCTTAAGGGTAGAGAAGAAATTCTTAATGTACATGCCAAGAACGTCAAGATGGATGAAACAGTTGATCTTAAGGGAATCGCACTTGCAACAAGCGGTGCTGTAGGTTCTGACCTTGCCAATATGATTAACGAAGCAGCTATCAATGCAGTTAAGGGCAGAAGAGAGTACGTAAGTCAGCAGGATCTTATGGAAGCTGTTGAACAGGTACTTGTTGGTAAAGAAAAGAAGGATAGAATCCTCAGCAAAGAAGAGCGTAAGATTGTATCCTATCATGAAATTGGACACGCTATTATCAGTGCTGTTCAGAAGAATACAGAGCCAGTACAGAAGATCACAATTGTTCCTAGAACAATGGGAGCTCTTGGATATGTAATGCAGGTACCTGAGGATGAGAAATATCTTCAGACCAAGGACGAACTGTATGAAGAGATTATTGAACTTCTCGGCGGACGTGCTGCAGAAGAGGTTATCTTCAACACAGTTACAACTGGTGCTTCTAACGATATTGAAAAGGCAACATCAATTGCCAGAGCAATGATCACTATGTATGGTATGAGCGATAAGTTCGGTCTGGTACAGCTTGAGACAGTACAGAACAGATACCTTGACGGTAACAGACAGCTCAATTGTAGTGAAGTAACAGAAGCTGAGATTGATAAAGAGGTTATGCTCCTCCTTGATAAGTGCTATGAAGAATCTAAGAGAATTATCAGAGAGCACCTTGATACAATGGATAAACTTGCTCAGTTCCTTATCGAAAAAGAAACTATTACAGGTAAGGAATTCATGAGAATATACAGAGAAGCTGAGAATATTCCTGAACCTACAGAAGAAGAGCTCAAGAATAAGACTGGCAGAATATATGCTACAAGACCTGAATCAGCAATTGTAGGCGAGAATGTTCCAGTTAAGGAACCAAAAAAGGAACAGGATAATGATCAGAACCAGGCTATGCAGAACCAGAATATGCAGCAGGATCAGTTCCAGAATCAGAGCCAGTTCCAGCAGCCACAGCAGAATCAGTTCCAGCAGCCACAACAGCCACAGCAGAATCAGAATCCATATCAGCAGTATATGAATCCTCAGCAGCCTATTGGTGGCGGTATTAATTGGAATGAACCAATATTTGACCCTAACAAGGTTAATCCTCCTCAGAATGATGCACAGAATAATCAGGGAGCAGGACAGAACTTTGATGCAGAGATAAATGATGCACAGGTCAGATATCACAATTCAGAGAATGATGGAAGTGAGAACACAGCAAATGGTGGCAGATTCTCACATGTTCCAGATAACTTCGATGACAACAATAATGACAACAAAGATAATCAGTAAATAGGAACAACATTAATACGGTCGCAAGGTTTATATAAGCCAGCGACCGTTTTAATTAATCGGTAATTATGGATAATACAGGAAACAATTTTGATGTAAAGGAAGAATTAAAAAAACTCCCTAATAAGCCTGGAGTTTATATTATGCGAGACGTGGATGATACAATCATGTACGTTGGAAAAGCTGTAAACCTGCACAATCGTGTCAGGTCTTATTTTCGTAAGATCGTTGGACGTGGACCTCAGATCGACCAGATGGTCAAACAGATAGCAAGGTTTGAATATATTGTAACTGACTCAGAGCTGGAAGCACTTGTACTTGAGAATAATCTTATTAAAGAGAATTCTCCAAGATATAACACAATGCTCAAGGATGATAAGACCTATCCATACATCAAGGTAACTGTTGCTGAGGATTATCCAAGAATCCTTTTTTCCAGACTGATGAAAAAAGATAAATCCAAGTATTTCGGACCATTTACCAGTGCAGCTGCTGTTAAGGATACAATTGATCTTATTAATAAGTTATACGGTCTTAGAACCTGTAACAGAGTTCTGCCAAGGGATATTGGTAATGAAAGACCATGCCTGAATTTCCATATGCAGAGATGCTGCGGACCATGTACAGGACATATATCCAAGGAAGATTACAGGAAGCGTATAGATAAGGCACTGGATTTCTTGAATGGTAATTATGGAGTAATTATAGACGACCTTACAGATAAGATGACCAAGGCATCAGATGAACTAGATTTTGAGGCAGCAGCCAAATATAGAGATCTCTTATCCAGTGTCAAAATGGTAGCGCAGAAACAGAAGATGACTGACGCAGCCATGGAAGACAAAGATATCGTAGCTATTTCGTGTGACGATTCAGATGCGGTAGTTCAGGTATTTTTTGTACGAGATGGAAGATTGATAGGAAGGGAACATTTCTATATGACCCACGTATCACAGAATCCACCGGATGAGATACTCCTTAACTTTGTCAAACAGTTCTATGCAGGAACACCATTTATTCCAAGAGAACTGATGTTGCCTGAGCCAATAGAAGATATGGAGATCATAGAGAAATGGCTCACACAGAGAAAGGGCAGCAGAGTATATATCACAGTTCCGGAACGAGGCCAGAAAGAGAAACTTATGGAACTGGCTGCAGAGAATGCTGCACTTATACTTAGTAAGGACAAAGAGAGACTTAAAAGAGAAGAAGGCAGAACAATCGGAGCGGTCAAAGAGATATCAGATATACTTGGTATCAAAGGACTCAAACGAATGGAAGCCTATGATATATCTAATATCAGCGGATTTGCAAATGTTGGCTCCATGGTCGTATACGAAAATGGTAAACCAAAGCGAAGTGACTATAGGAAATTTAGAATTAAATCCGTATCAGGTCCTGATGATTACGCCTGCATGAGAGAAGTGCTGACAAGACGACTGATGCACGGACTTGAAGAAAGACATGACCTTGAAGTCAGGGATATAGATGCACAGTATGGCAGCTTTACCAAATTCCCGGATCTCATTCTGATGGATGGTGGAAGAGGACAGGTCAATATATGTCTTCAGGTACTGGACGAACTTGGCATTAACATACCGGTCTGCGGTATGGTCAAGGATGATAACCATAGAACGAGAGGACTCTACTATAATAATGTAGAGCTCCCTATAGATAAATATTCTGAGGGCTTTAAGTTAATAACCAGAATACAGGATGAAGCCCACAGATTTGCAATTGAATACCACAGATCCTTGAGGAGCAAGTCACAGGTCAGAAGTATACTGGATGATATTCCGGGAATTGGACCTGCCAGAAAAAAAGCTCTCATGAAGCATTTTAAGACAATTGGTGATATAAAAGATGCTGATATAGAGACGCTGCTTGAGGTACAGGGAATAAGGCAAAAAGAAGCAGAGGATATTTACGCATTTTTTCATAATGAAGAAGAAATATAATTTATACAAAATGCGTCAATGATGTGATAGTATATCTAGGGAAGAAACGTTTTCGACGTTTTGAAATCGTCTTATGGAGGATAACTTATGTCAAATGTAAGCTTAAAGACTATTATTGAAAAGATGAAGCTGGAGAATCTTACTCCAGAGCTTGATATCAGCAAGGTTAGAATCAATCAGCCAGATATTAACAGACCGGCTATTCAGCTTGCAGGATATTTTGAACACTTTGAGGCTACACGTCTGCAGATCATTGGATTTGTAGAATATACATACATGGAATCACTTCCACAGGAAAAAAAGGAAGAGGCATACAGACAGTTCCTCTCATTTGATATTCCTGGTGTTGTATTCTGTAGAGAACTGTTCCCAGATTCTACATTTATCAAGATAGCAATCGAGGAAAAGGTTCCTGTACTTATGACTAAGAAGTCAACATCTTCTTTCATGGCAGAAATCATCAGATGGCTCAATGTTAAGCTTGCTCCATGTATTTCAATTCATGGTGTACTCGTAGATGTATATGGCGTAGGTGTACTTATTACAGGTGAAAGCGGCATCGGTAAATCAGAAGCAGCTCTTGAGCTTATCAAGAGAGGTCACAGACTTGTATCTGATGATGTTGTAGAACTGAGAAAAGTAAGTGATGAAACAATCATCGGTTCAGCACCAGATATCACTAAGCATTTTATTGAGCTGAGAGGTATCGGTATTGTCGATGTTAAGACATTGTTCGGTGTTTCAAGTGTAAGAGATACACAGAACATCGACCTTGTAATTAAATTAGAAGAGTGGGACAAGGACAAGGAATATGACAGACTTGGACTTGAGGAAGAGTATACAGAATACCTTGGAAATCGTATCGTATGCCACAGAATCCCAATCAGACCAGGACGTAACCTGGCAGTTATTTGTGAATCAGCAGCAGTTAATCACCGTCAGAAGAACATGGGTTATAATGCAGCACAGGAGTTATATAACAGAGTTCAGAACTCTCTTATTAACAAAAAAGATGACGATGATGAATCTGACTTTGATGAAGATTAATATATTAGTGAGGTTTTATAAGAATGAAGTATGTATTTGGAGTTGATTTAGGGGGAACAACAGTTAAAATTGGTCTGCTTGATAATTATGGCAACAAGCAGGAAGTTTGGGAAATCCCTACTAGAAAAGGCGATGGCGGAAGTCACATCCTCCCAGATATTGCAGAAGCAATACGCGACAAGATGAAAGAAAAAAATATTGATGATGCTGACGTAGCTGGTGTTGGAATCGGCGTACCAGGTGCAGTTGATGGTAACGGAAATGTTATGCAGGCTGTTAACCTTGGATGGGGCAAATTCAACATCAGAGATGAGCTGCATTCTCTTGTAAAGCTCCCAGTTAAGGCTGGTAATGATGCTAACGTTGCAGCACTTGGCGAGTGCTGGAAGGGTGGCGGAAAAGGCTACAAGGATATGCTCATGGTTACACTTGGAACAGGTGTAGGCGGTGGAATCATCGTTGATGGTAAGATATTAAACGGAGCTACAGGTTCAGGCGGAGAAATCGGACATATTCACCTTCAGGATGATGAAGTAGAAGCTTGTGGATGTGGTAACCACGGATGCTTTGAACAGTATGCAAGTGCTACAGGTGCTGTAAGAGTTGCAAAGAGAGTACTCGAGGCATCTGATGCAGACAGTAAACTCAGACATATGGATTTTGAATGTAAGGACATTTTTGACCTTGCAAAAGAAGGCGACGAAGTTGCAGTAGAAGCTACTAAGAAGTATGGCGATTACCTTGGAAGAGGACTTGCTGCAGTAGCAAGTACAATTAACCCAGAGATCATCGTACTGGGCGGCGGAGTTTCAAAGTGTGGAGAAATGCTCTTTGATCTCTTAAAGCCTAGCTATGAGAAGTATGTATTCCCAGGATGTAAGGATGTTAAGTTCGCACTTGCAGAGCTTGGAAATGATGCTGGAATCTTTGGCGCAGCTAAAATGTTCATAGATTAAAGGATATAAGAAATTGAATTCAGAAATAATAAAGAACTTTGGAAAGATAGTACCAGAGGAAAATATATTAGTTGATGAACCAATGAGCAGGCACACCACGTTTCGTACTGGTGGGCCTGCAAGCTGTTTTATCAGAATCGGTTCTGTAGAGCAGTTGCAGCAGATGCTGGCTTATCTTAATAAGCTGGAGCAGGAGTATTATATTGTTGGTAACGGCAGTAATCTCCTGGTATCTGATAAAGGCTATAACGGCGTAATATTATCAATGACTGGTGCATATAATCAAATAGAATGCAGAGGCAATATCATAACTGCAGGAGCGGGTGCTGTTAATTCACAGGTTGCAGCAGTTGCAAGAGATAACAGCCTTACAGGATTTGAATTTGCAGCAGGTATTCCTGGAACCATCGGAGGAGCCCTTGTAATGAATGCAGGAGCCTACGGCGGAGAGATGAAACAGGTCGTTAAGACAGTTGATATCTTAAATCCGGAAGGAGAGATAATGACACTTGATAATGAGACCATGGAATTTGGTTACAGAACAAGTGCAGTCAAGAATACAAGACACATCATTATCCAGACCACACTGGAACTTCAGAAAGGTAACCAGGAAGAGATAAAGGCTACAATGGAAGACCTTGCAGCCCGTAGAAGAGATAAACAACCTCTTGAATACGGAAGTGCGGGATCTACATTTAAGAGACCTGAAGGACACTTTGCAGGCAAGCTCATACAGGATGCCGGCCTTAGAGGCGAATCTATTGGGGATGCACAGGTTTCAGATAAACATTGCGGCTTTATTATTAATAGAGGAAATGCCAGTGCTTCAGAAGTTTATGAACTTATTAAAAGAGTACAGGCGAGAGTATATGAAAACTCAGGAATTAATCTTGAGACAGAAGTTATTATGCTTGGAGAGTTTTGAGGAGAGTAAAGTATCATGAGATTTGTAATTGTAACTGGAATGAGCGGTGGTGGTAAGTCAACAGCTATACATATGCTTGAGGATGCAGGATATTATTGTGTAGATAATCTGCCTCTTTCCCTTATAGAAAAGTTTACTGAACTTATTACTATGCCAGAAAGTGAGATTACAAAGGTCTGTATAGGACTTGATGTAAGAGCCGGACAGAGATTTGGCGAAGCTGCAGATATAATAGCAAACCTTAAGGAAAAAGGTATACCAGTTGAAATTCTGTACATGGATGCTTCAGACAGAGTTCTGGTTAAGCGTTACAAAGAGTCCAGAAGATTACATCCGCTTTCACAGCCTGGCGACAGAGTTGAGGATGGAATCAACAGAGAGAGGAAGATGTTAAAAGAGATCTTCAAAATGGCAGATTACGTCATGGATACATCAAACCTCCTTACTAGAGAACTTCGTGAAGAGATAGACCGAATTTTTGTTAATAACGAAGAATATAACAGCCTTATGGTCAATATCCTGTCATTTGGATTTAAATACGGAATACCTGTAGATGCAGATCTTGTATTTGATGTCAGATTCCTGCCAAATCCATATTATATTGATGAGCTCAAGACTCAGACAGGTAATGACAAAGGCGTTCAGGATTATGTTAAGAGCTTTCCGGAATGCGGTCAGTTCTGTGACAAATTGACAGATATGCTGGAGTTCCTGATTCCAGGCTATATCAGAGAGGGTAAGTACCAGCTGGTAGTAGCCATAGGATGCACAGGAGGCCAGCACAGAAGTGTTACTATTGCTAATGAGATATATGCACGTCTCAAGGATAAAGGCGGCAAATACGGCCTTAAATTATCACACAGAGACGTCAAGAATAGTTTGAAATAACAGGAGAACAGAGGATGTCATTTTCAGGGGATGTGAAGGAAGAACTTTCTAAGCACATTGGAAATTCCAGACATTGTCAGATAGCTGAACTTGCTGCAATTATATATGCTATAGGGTATGTGCCATCTGATGAAAACGGATGCGAAGCCCTTTATTTACAGACTGAGAATGTTCAGGTTATCAGAAAGTTCTTTACAATATTAAAAAAAGCATTTAATATAGAAACTAGCATTTTAAACGATAGGCCGGAGAGACACCATAACGGTAGGATATACAGGAATGTACTTGATGACCGTGAACAATTGAGGCGTGTATTAATGGCTATCAGGATGCTTGATGAGCGGGGAAACATAAGACCAATAGAAGAG
>CAMJFD010000055.1 GCA_946404845.1 uncultured Butyrivibrio sp.
TCAGGCAATCCTTGCACTTCTGCCAGCTAGAATTCTTTCTAATGCGATTATGCTTCCAATAGATACAATACTGTATTTTGTTGTACTTACAGCAATTGATAAGAGCATACGCAAATATTTTGTAAACTAATTATCTTAAATAGTGTTTTGTGATTAAGTTATGAGGGTATATTTATGGGTGATGAACAGAAATTTGGGTGGTGTTTTATTGGGACAGGTAAGCTCGCTGGTATAGTTGCCAAAGAGATAATTGCCTCTGGAAGGCATAAGATAGTATCTGTCTACACAAGACGCAGAGAATCAGGAGAGATTTTTTGCGAAGATTATGGTGGAACATATTATGAGTCAGCGGCAGAAGCAATAACTGCCAAAGGGGTAGATGGTGTTTATGTGGTTACGCCTCATAGAAGCCATTACGAATATGCCAGAGCTGCACTTTTAAATGATAAACCTGTTCTATGTGAGAAGGCTTTTACAGTTAATTATAAGGATGCCAAAGAGCTGATAGATATAGCAAGAGAGAGAAAAGTCTATATTGCAGAGGCAATGTGGACATGGTTTTCTCCAGTAGGATTACAGGTCAAAAAGTGGCTGGACAATGGGGAGTTCGGCGCAGTAAAAGATTGTCTTGTAGATTGCAGAACTAACGCACAGGATTATGCACCACGCGTAACAGACCCTGCTGCTGCGGGCGGAGCTCTTCTTGATATGGGAGTATATGCAACCTATTATCTATACAAGCTGTTTGGCAGACCTGATTCAGTTACCTGTACAGGAGATGTCAGGAGCGGAATAGACTGGTCAGAAGAGATATTATTTAATTATGCTGATGGCAGAACATTTAAGGCACTTGCTTCAGTAAATGATGAAGGTGCAGATGCCAATATGAAACTTATAGGAGATAAGGCCAGCATCAATTTGCCTCATCTGCATTATGCAAGTCATGCTGAGTTCATTGACTCTGATAATGTAAGAAAAGAGTTTGATGGAAATGGCAGCTACATAAATGAGTTTGATATAGTGGCTTCAGAAATCCGTGAAGGCCTTGTAGAGAGCAGATTTGTCACACATGAAGATACGCTTACTATTATGAGTATCCTTGATGAGTGTAGAAGACAGATTGGGCTAAAGTACGATTTTGAGTAATATTTATCATAGAAAAAATGATATTTTATAGTTGACTTTTTTTACTCAAATTTGTACAATCAGTAAATAGATAAAGGCGTTGAGCGGAATAAGTAATTTCTGGAACAGACAACAGAGAGTTGCCGGCTGGTGAGAGGCGCAGTTGATGATCAGATATGAATACCTCCGTGAGCTGCAGAGCTGAAAATATCTTGGATATTTGATATCGAGTAGGTTCTGACGGAAGCTGACCGTTATAGCAGACGAGTATAGCCCATATGGTGTACTTAATGAGGCATGTGTCGTGAGGCATATGTGAATAAAGGTGGTAACACGAGATTATATCCCGTCCTTTGAAACGCAATAGCGTATGCAAAGGGCGGTTTTTAATTTTAAAGTAAAATGCTTCGCAAATTCCTTTAAAATTAAAAAGCATTCCATGCAGGATGCGCACTCGCGCGAAATGTAAAAGCTGCAAAAATGCAGCCGCGCTCGGCGCGAGAATGTCGCAAGCGACATTCTATTTTAGTTTGCATTGGGAATTGCCAGTCCTTGCGTACAGACTAACAATTTGTATGGCGCAGGTAGCGCGGAAAGGAACCCAAATGACAGTATTTGACGAGCTTAAAGCCAGAGGGTTACTGGCTCAGCTTACAGACGAAGAAGAAATCAAAGAACTAATCAATACAGGAAAGGCTACATTCTACATCGGTTTTGACCCAACTGCTGATTCACTTCACGTTGGTCACTTCATGGCTCTGTGTCTTATGAAGAGAATGCAGATGGCTGGTAATAAGCCAATCGCTCTTATCGGTGGTGGTACAGCTATGATTGGTGATCCATCAGGCAGAACAGACATGAGACAGATGATGACTAAAGAGACAATCGAGCACAACTGCGAATGTTTCAAGAAGCAGATGAGCCGTTTCATCGAGTTCGGTGAAGGCAAGGCTATGATGGTTAATAATGCTGACTGGCTTACAGACCTTAACTATATTGAATTCATCAGAGATATTGGATCTCAGTTCTCAGTTAATAATATGCTTCGTGCAGAGTGCTACAAGCAGAGACTTGAGAGAGGTCTTAACTTCCTCGAGTTCAACTACATGCTGATGCAGAGTTACGATTTCCTTAAGTTATACCAGGATTATGGTTGTAACATGGAATTCGGTGGAGACGATCAGTGGTCTAACATGCTTGGTGGTACAGAACTTATCAGAAGAAAGCTTGGTAAGGATGCATATGCCATGACTATTACACTTCTCCTTAATTCAGAAGGTAAGAAGATGGGTAAGACACAGAAGGGTGCTGTATGGCTTGATCCAGATAAGACATCACCATACGAGTTCTACCAGTACTGGAGAAACGTCGCTGATGCTGACGTAGATAAGTGTCTTAGAATGCTTACATTCCTGCCACTTGAGCAGATCGAAGAGATGAGCAAATGGGAAGATAATAAGATCAATGAAGCTAAGGAAATTCTTGCATTCGAGCTTACAAGCCTTGTACACGGCGAAGAGGAAGCTAAGAAGGCTCAGGATGGTGCAAAGGCTATCTTCGCAGGTGGCGGAGACATGGCAAATGTTCCAGCTGTTGAGCTTAAGGAAGAGGATTTCAAGGATGGTCAGATCGATATCCTTCAGGTACTTGTATCTGCGGGCCTTTGCCCAACAAGAAGTGAAGCAAGACGTGCTGT
This sequence comes from uncultured Butyrivibrio sp., assembly GCA_946404845.1. Taxonomy (GTDB): domain Bacteria; phylum Bacillota; class Clostridia; order Lachnospirales; family Lachnospiraceae; genus Butyrivibrio. The sequence continues at coordinate 2,822 of CAMJFD010000055.1, forward strand.
TCAGCAGGGCGGTGTAACATTTGCTGGCGAAAAGGTAACAGACTTTAAGACATGCTACACTAAGGAAACATTCGCTGATGGCGTAATGGTTCAGAAGGGTAAGAAGTCATTCAAGAAGGTTACTTGCTAATATATTATGATAAAGGTGTCAAAAGTCACAAATGCGTACATGCTTGCATGTTAAGCATTTTGACTTTATGACCCTAACAAATATTCGAGATTAGCAATTTACGCAGTAAATTAGCGATTCTCGAATATTTGTAGAATTGCGAGAATGACTTTAGTCATGGAGCAATTCGTATATCATATAGGTGTCAAAAGTCACAAATGCTAGTTTGCGCGATATAAATATAAAATCATCACATTCACGAGTTTTTTCGTGGGTGTGGTGATTTTTTATTTAATAAAAGACAAATCATATTTATGTTCATACATGCGGTTAACTTAGCGTTTACGGAAATGCTATATATTTGATAGCCGTATACACAAAAAAATTGTATAATATAAGGATATTAGGGTTAAAGAAAGGAATTTAGATGGCTAAGTCAGACAGATATATAGGGGAACTAATCCTAAAAATGATTAATAGAGAAACTGGCGAAATCAGTAAGGTCGACTATAGGCCTCAGAAGCCAGCTTTTCCACTTGTTACAGATGGAGAGCAGAGACTGCCACGTAGGTCACCGGAGGAATGTGGTATCAGATCTTCATTTGTACTTGAAATGCTAAAAAAATTAAATAGCACCAGTGGGTGCGATATGCACAAATTCATGATGATCAAAAACGGATATGTAATTGGAGAATCCAGCTTTGAACCATTTGATATGGATATGTGGCACGTTACATATTCAATGTGCAAGAGTATTACAGGCATGGCTATCGGAATGCTTGTAGATGATGGCAAAATCTCTGTAACAGACAGGGTAAAAGATATAATGGGCTCCAAAATGTCTATTAAGAGCTCAATGCGTATGAAAGACCTGACAGTTGAGCATCTGCTCACAATGTCTTCAGGTATCAGCTTCAATGAAGCCGGTGCAATCACAGGAAATGACTGGCGAAAGGGATTCCTTGAGTCAGGATATCATTTTGAACCAGGAACACAATTTGAATATAACAGCATGAACTCATATATGCTATCAGCTATAGTTACTGAGATTACAGGGGAAACAATGTTTGATTTCCTAAAGCCAAGACTATTTGAGCCACTTGGAATTAAAAGGGTATTCTGGGAGAAATGCCCTCAGGGTATCACTAAAGGTGGATGGGGACTGTTCCTCAGAATAGAAGATATGGCAAAACTTGGACAACTATATCTGCAAAAGGGTATGTGGAATGGTCAGAGAATCCTGTCAGAAAAATGGGTTGAGGAATCTAGTAGAAGCCATATAGAAACAGGTATTGAAGGTTCAGAAGGTTATGGTTATCACATGTGGAACTCCAATTGCCGAGAAGGATCATATACATTTAATGGTATGCTCGGACAGGATGTTTTTATATTCCCTGATGTTGATATGATAATAGTAACTAATGCAGGTAATGATGATATATTCCAAAAAGGCGCCATGTCCTCAATTATTCATAGTATGATGCAAAATGTACATGAATATCAGCATGGTATCTTACAAAATGAAAAGGAACTTAATGAGCTAAAGGCTTATTGTAAATATCTTCAGGGCAGAACTCCAGATTTTAAGGCTATTACAGATGGCGGATGGAATAACAGACGCAGCATGGTAACAAGAGGCAGTCGCAGAAGAACTGCTGTAAGCTACAAATTACCAAGAAACTGTTTTACCAATAACTTTGGTACTAATAGCAAACGCTTTGAAGATAAGTATATTAAGTTATTAAAAAAGCATATTTCAGGATGTGTATATGATATAGATATTAAGGGCAGAGGAATACTGCCACTTATGATGCAGGTAATACATAATAATTTCACTGATGGAATCAGCAAGATAGGATTTCATGGTGGTGACAAAGATGAGATGTATATTGACTTCTATGAAGGCGATGAAATTATCAGCATCAGATGCGGATTTGGCGGTATGAAAACCGTTACTAATATCAATATGCATGATGAGATATATAAGGTAGCCATGTCTACTGTATGCGCAACAGATGAATATAACAGGCTTGTACTTAAGAATGTCATATACTTCCTGGAAGAAGCAGCTACCAGAATTATCAATATATATTTTGATGATCCTATAAATAACAACTTCTGCCTGGGAGCCGAAGCCCCTAAGGTAATAGAAGTTCGAATGGATGAAACACCTGGTAAAAACATGATAATCCAGTCAGTTTCAGGTTATACTTCAGATGGTAGTATTGTAGGTAATAGCGGCGGTATTAAAGGATTCCTTATGGGGCAGATCAATAAGTTCGTATCTAATGAAACCCTTATACAGAATCTCAAGGATACAATAAGTCCTGTACTGCATGGCCAGCTGATAGAACCTGATGATAATATTAATCAGGAGAATAATGATATGCTATCAGATAGTGCATCAGACAGTATTCCAGATAGCACTTTAGATAATATGTCAGATAATACTATTACAGAGCCTGTAGTAGAAAATAGTATTTTTTATAATCTGAAGGATGAAGAAAAAATAACTTCAGATGATAAACCAAAAGCCGATGATGTAGATTTGAGTGCATGGTTTAAACCAGTTTAAAATAAAGATTTAAGATTTAAGGAAATTATATTTAATGGCAATAAATTTATTAACAGCAAAAAATGTATCTAAAAATTATACTAACAAGGTACTCCTTGATGATGTTGATTTCAGCATAGATGCAGGTACCAAGACAGGTGTAATTGGAATAAACGGAACGGGTAAGTCTACTCTGCTAAAGCTTATATCCGGACAGGATGAAGTAGACGAGGGCAGCATTATAAAAGGAAACAGCGTATATATATCTTACCTGCCACAGAATCCTGAGTTTCCAGAGGATACAACAATAATAGAATATGTTCTGTCAGAAAATGTTAAGGGACATGACAAGACAACTGCCAAGGAAAAGAAGTATGAAATTGAGGGAGAAGCCAAGATAATCCTGAATAAACTGGGATTTCTTGATATAACTCAGAAGGTTTCAGAACTATCTGGCGGACAGAGAAAAAAGGCAGCTCTTTGTGCATGCCTGTTATCAGGAAGCGATATCCTCTTATTGGATGAGCCTACTAACCATCTTGATAATGCCATGAGTGAATGGCTTCAGGAGTATTTAGCTGCATATAAGGGCGCACTTGTAATGGTAACTCATGACAGATATTTCCTTGATCTTGTATGTGACAGAATTGTTGAGATCGATAAGGGTAAGATTTATACCTATGAGACCAACTACGAAGGCTATCTGGAGTTAAAGGCAGAGAGAATCGCATCAGCACTTAGCACTCAGGACAAACATGCCAATATTCTCAGAAAAGAAATAGCATGGATGCAGAGAGGTGCAAGAGCCAGGTCTACCAAGCAGAAGGCTCATATCCAGAGGTATGAAGCACTTCGTGATGAAAAAAAGGTTGAGTTCGATCAGGACATAGAGATAAATGCATTATCCAGCAGACTTGGCAAAAAGACTATTGAATTATATGGAATATCCAAGTCATATGGAGATAAGGACCTGTTTAAGGACTTTACATTTACTTTTACAAGAGATGACAGAGTGGGTGTCCTTGGACCAAACGGATGCGGTAAGTCTACACTTATTAAGACCATAATAGGACGTGTAGAGCCTGATTCAGGTCATATAGAGATAGGCGATACAGTTAAAATAGGTTACTACGCACAGGAAAGTACATCTATGGACGAGAATATGAGAGTCATAGATTACGTTAAGGATACAGCAGAATTTATCAGAACAAGCGACGGCCTTGTAAGTGCATCCAAGATGTGTGAAAAGTTCCTGTTTGGTGATACACTTCAGTATAACAAGATAGGAAACCTGTCAGGTGGTGAGAGAAGAAGGCTGTATCTGTTAAAGGTACTGATGGAAGCTCCAAATGTATTAATACTCGATGAGCCTACCAATGACCTTGATATACAGACTCTGTGCATACTGGAAGATTATCTTGATACATTCCCTGGGATTGTAATTACGGTTTCTCATGACAGATATTTTTTGGACAGAGTAGTCAGACGTATGCTTACATTTGACGGACTTGGAAATGTTACATTATATAATGGTTCATATACGGACTTTTTCAAGGAACATGAAGAGGACGTATTTGGTAATGTAAGAGCTGCTGGTGATACTGTACCTGAATCCAATAAGAGTCAAAGTGCAGAGCCAAAGCCAAGATCTGAATCCAATAATACAAGAGGACAGCATCAGCTCAAATTCAGCTACAAAGAACAGAAAGAATATGAGACAATAGAACAGGATATTGCAGATATAGAAGATAAAATATCTGAGACAGATAATAATATACTTGCTGCCGCTTCTGATTTTGTTAAGTTAAATGAACTGACAGGGCAAAAAGAAGAACTTGAAGCGCAGCATGAAGCACTTCTTGAGAGATATCTGTATCTTGAAGAACTGGCTGAAAAGATTAGAAATGGAGGGGTGTAATATGAATACCAATTTTTATGACAAACTTGAATCATGTGTAAAGGCAGTAAGAGAAAAAACTGATTTTGTACCTAAGGTAGCGCTGATACTCGGTTCTGGCCTTGGAAATTATGCTAGAAATATCAAAATAGAAAAGGAAATAAGTTATACTGAAATACCTGGATTTCCAGTATCTACAGTTCCAGGACATGAAGGTAAGTTCATATTCGGATATGTAGGAGATGTTCCTGTAGTATGCATGAAAGGAAGAGTGCACTATTATGAGGGTTATGATATTACAGATGTAGTACTGCCTGTAAGACTTATGGTTCAGCTAGGAGCTCAGATTGTATTCCTTACTAATGCAGCTGGAGGAATTAAACATGATCTTTCAGCGGGTTCACTTATGCTGATAACAGATCAGATTTCAGTATTTGCACCAAATCCATTAATTGGACCAAATGATGACAGACTGGGTGTAAGATTCCCTGATATGTCTGATGTATATAAACCTGAGCTGCAGCACGCTATTAAAAAAGCTGCAATGGATAATGACATTGAGCTGCATGAAGGTGTATACGCACAGTGTACAGGACCATCATTTGAATCACCTGCAGAGATCAGAATGCTCAGAACTCTTGGAGCAGATGCTGTAGGAATGAGTACGGTTGTAGAAGCTATTGCAGCTACACATATGGGAGCAAGAGTTTGCGGAGTTTCATGTATCAGTAATCTGGCTGCTGGAATATCACCTAATCCACTATGTCATGAAGAGGTACAGGAAGCTGCAGATAAAGTAGCGCCTATGTTTGAAAAGCTTGTTACTGAGTCTATCAAAATGTTTGATTAATTCGACTTAGATCGTGAGGGAGTTTAAAGGGAAGAAATCATAAAATTACATTGATTGGAGGCCAGGATGAAAATAAGGTTTTTTAATGCACGTATTCTGACAATGCGTGAGGGTCAGGAGATTTTTGACGGAGAAGTCTGGGTAAGAGATGGCAAGATTATATACGCAGATCGTTCAGATCTGGTACAGGACTTCTACCAGGAACATGGCAAAGAAATGCTTATTTTTGACAAGGAGATTAATTGCAAGGGTAATTTGATCATGCCTGGATTTAAGAATGCTCATACGCACACAGCTATGACACTTATGAGATCTATGGCAGATGACCTGCCGCTTGCTGACTGGCTTAACAATCAGATATTTCCAATAGAAGCCAAGATGACTGGAGACGATATATATACGCTCACTAAGCTTGGAATACTTGAGTATCTGACAAGTGGTATAACAGCTTGTTTTGATATGTATCTGACACCTCTTACAGTTGCAAAGGCCTGTGAAGATGCAGGAATGCGATGTGTACAGGTGGCTGCTGTCAATAACTTTAGCCAGTCTCCGGAAATGGTTGAAGAGATGTACAATACGCTTAATACAGGCAAGGATTCACTTAATTCATATATGATTGGATGCCATGCCGAATATACATGCTCACCAGAACTGCTTGGTAAAATAAGTGATCTTGCTCACAAGTACAAGGCACCGGTATTTACGCATATTGCAGAGACAGAAAATGAAACAAAAGAATGTATAGAAAAATATGGAATGACTCCTGTCAAATATCTGGATAGTCTGGGAATGTTTGATTATGGCGGAGGCGGATATCATCTGGTTCATGTTAATGATGAAGATATTCAGATACTTGCAGATAAGGGATTATATGCAGTTACAAATCCTGGTTCTAACACCAAGCTTGCAAGCGGTATAGCACCTGTATCCAAGTTCTTAAAGGCTGGTGTTAAGGTTGCAATTGGTACTGATGGACCAGCCAGCAATAACTGCCTGGATATGTTCAGAGAGATGTTCCTTGTTACAGGTCTTGCCAAGATACATGATAAGGATGCAAGCAGCGTAGATGCCATGGAAGTACTGAAGATGGCTACAGTTAATGGCGCGCATGCCATGGGACTTGATGAGTGCGATGTAATAGCACCTGGCAAAAAGGCTGATATCATCATGATAGATATGTCTCAGCCTAATATGCATCCTGTTAACAACATCTGTAAGAACCTTGTATATAGCGGTAGTAAGCAGAATGTTAAGATGACCATGATAAATGGTGAAATCAGATATATGGATGGTAAGTTCTACATAGGACAGGAACCATCAGAAATATATGAGGAAGCAGAAATAATTAAAGCCAGAATTATAAAAGAGCTGGCATGATAAATATAGAAATGCTGGAATTAAGGAATATTACGAGGAGAGAATAATTAAGTTATATGGAAAATTTAGTTTTTGTGCTGATAGTAGTTGCGGTTATTTTTGTGATCTTTTTAGCAGGAATAAGGAACCAGAAGCTTGAGGATGAGAGATATATCCGCAAGGCCCAAAAGAACTATGGGGAGTATCCTAGAATAACTTATGACAATAAGTATTTTACTCATGTTAATAAGTATTATGAGAAGCATAAGACAGACAATCATATAGATGATATAACCTGGTCTGATCTTGATATGGATACTGTATTTGCAAGAGTCAATTATTGTGAAAGTGCAGCAGGTCAGGAATATCTGTACCATACACTCAGAACTCCATCTGATAATGATGAATACGAGGAACTCGAATCTCATGTTAAATTTTTGGACGAAAATGCTGATGTTAGAACTAAGATGCAGCTTGCGTTTCACAAGATAGGAAATAATTCCAAATATTCAATTTATGATTATCTGGATTTTCTTGATGCTCTTGGTAAGAGGAGTAATGCACCACATATAATTGCGCTTATTATTCTGGTTGTTGCAGTTATAGAAATGTTTTTTGCATTTGAAGTAGGATTTATGATGTTACTGGCAATACTGGTATATAACGTAATCTCTTACTTTAAGGTTAAAGGCGAAATCGATCCATATCTGTCTACATTTGCTTATATTATGAGACTTATGAAGAGCGCAAGCTCTATAAGTGCTCTTAATGTCAGTGAGTTTCAGAAGGAAAATGACATTTTAAAAAGCGATGTAGATAAGTTAAAGAGCTTCCAGAAAGGTTCAGGTGTTCTGATGTCTCAGACACGTATGGGCGGAAGCGGTAATCCGCTTGATGTTTTATATGATTACATCAGGATAATAACTCATATTGACCTTATCAAATTCAATCAGATGTATGCTGAGGTTGCAGCCAATAAGGATACAATTGATGAAATTGTTACTGTAATGGGTAAAGTTGAGATGACCATTTCAGTTGCATGCTTTAGGAAGTCACTTATGGGTAGATATTCACTTCCGGTATTTGACGAAAACTCAGGAATAGCTGCAGAAGATATGTATCATCTGCTGATAGATAATCCTGTTGTCAATTCAGTTACAACAAATAGAGGAATCCTCCTTACAGGATCTAACGCATCAGGTAAGTCAACTTTCCTTAAGACAGTTGCACTGTGTGCTGTGTTATCACAGACAATTCATACAAGTCCTGCAAAGAGTTATAAAGCACCAATGTTTAGAATATATTCTTCTATGGCGCTTAGAGATGACCTTTCTGGCGGAGACAGCTACTACATCGTAGAGACCAAGTCTCTTAAGAGAATACTGGATGCGGCAGATAAGTCCAAGACTAAGATATTATGCTTTGTAGATGAAGTATTAAGAGGAACTAATACTATCGAGCGAATTGCGGCATCTGCTCAGATTCTTAAATATTTTGCAAGTATAGATGTGTTCTGTTTTGCGGCTACACATGATATAGAACTCACTACACTTCTTGATGATTATTATGATATATATCATTTTGAGGGACTTGTAGACAATAATGATGTGCATTTTGATTACAAACTGCATCATGGCCCTGCAGTTAACAGGAATGCTATTAAGCTTCTGGGTCTTCTAGGCTATGACAAGAGCATTATAGACGATGCCGAGAATATGGCACAGAATTTTGAAAAGAATGGAATTTGGACGAAATGAGAGTATCAATATTTACAGATGGCGCGGCAAGAGGTAATCCTGATGGACCAGGCGGCTATGGAGTAGTTATGAAGGTCGTAGATTCTAAGGGTGTTACACATACCAAAGAACTAAGTGCCGGTTACGACAAGACAACTAATAACAGAATGGAGCTCATGGGAGCAATAATAGGTCTTGAGAATCTTAACAGACCTTGTGAAGTTGATTTGTATTCTGACTCTAAGTATGTTGTAAGTGCATTTAATGAGCACTGGATAGAGAACTGGATTAAGAAGGGTTGGAAGACCAGTTCCAAGGCACCTGTTAAGAATATAGAACTTTGGAAGAGGCTTCTTGCTGCCAAGGAGCCGCATGATGTAACTTTCCATTGGGTTAAGGGACATGCAGGTCATCCGGAAAATGAGAGATGTGATGAACTTGCTACAACAGCTGCAGATGCACCTTCTGATATGCTGCTGCATGATGATGGTTCAGATTTACGATAAAACCTATAATTATTTTCTTGACAAATAATTTAATAATCCGTTATACTCCGAATTAAGAACAAAGGCGTTTCATAACAGATAGTTATGAAGCGCCTTTTTTATATTCTTTGTTCTAGAATAAAAAACAGATGGGAGTGATGACTATGGATAGATTGTTAAGTCATAAGGACCAGATCAATACCCAGATGGCAAGGTATGGAGTAAAGTTTGGTATTTATAAGAATGGAGAGTTTTTGGAGCGTCTTTTCCCATTTGATCCTATACCCAGAAAGATAAGTGCCACTGACTATGAAAAACTTGAAAAAGGACTTATTCAGAGGGTAAACGCTCTAAATGTATTTCTTACAGATATTTATGGAGCCAAAAAGATTCTGGGAGACGGAATTATTCCGGAAGAATTCATCTACAGATCACCTGGATATCTCGCAGCTCTTGAAAATTATACCCCTCCAAAAGAAATCTATAGTCATATATCAGGTATCGACCTGGTACTTGGTAAGGATGATGAGTGGTATATCCTTGAAGATAACTTAAGGATACCTTCAGGGGCATCATATCCACTTATTGCCAGGAGCCTTTGCAGGAAATGCTCTCCGGATACCTTTAGAAATAATGGGGTTGTAGATAACAGAAATTATGGGAATCTGTTAAGCGATACGATGAATAACGTAAATACTGGGGGTATAAATGTCATATTTACGCCTGGAAGATTCAATGCAGCATATTTTGAACACTCATTTCTGGCTGAGCAGTCAGGAGCAGTACTTGCAGAAAACAGTGATATATATGTAGAAAATAACAGAGTCTATTATAGGAGCAGTAATGGTCCTGTGAGAGTTGGGGCAATCTATAGAAGAATAAGTGATGAGTATCTTGATCCTCTTACTTTTAGAGCAGATTCGCTTATTGGAATCCCTGGTCTTATAGCCGCATACAGAGCAGGAAATGTAGCAATAATAAATGCTCCTGGTAATGGAGTTGCAGACGATAAGGGCATTTACTATTTTGTTCCTAAGATGATCAGATATTATCTGGATGAAGAGCCAATTTTAAGTAACGCACCTACTTATCTGCCTTATTACGAGGAAGATCTTAAGTATACGCTAGAAAGATTTGATGATCTTGTAATCAAGGATGTTGCAGAGGCCGGAGGTTACGGAGTTGTATTTGGAAAAGATTTATCTGGAACTGAGAGAGAAGAATTCATAGCCAGAATAATTGCTCAGCCAAGAAGATTTATATCTCAGGAAATAATTGATTTTCAGGACCTGCCAATACTTGATGGTGAAGGAGTAATTGACAGAAAGGCAGATTTAAGAGCATTTGTATTATCGGGTAGTACAACAAAGGTATGGCCAAGTGGACTTACAAGATTTTCAAGAAATCCAGACAGCTTTGTTGTCAATTCTTCGCAGGGAGGGGGGTTTAAGGATACATGGATTATGTCTCATTAAATAAAACAAACAGGCTTTTTTGGCTTGGAAGATATAGCGAAAGAGTATTGTCGCTTACTCAGTATATGATGTATTGGTATGACAAGATGATAGATGGAAGTGGAATTGATTATGAAGACTATTGTGAGAAAATAGGAATTCCTTGTAAATATGAAAGTTCAGAGGATTTTATCAGGAAATACCTTTTTGACAAGGAGGATAAATATTCTCTTAGAAATGCGGCAGAAGAGATGCTTGGAAATGGGATGGTCCTAAGAGAAACAATCAGTTCCAAAACACTTGCATATCTGCAAATGGCTGTTAATGCACTTGAACTTGCAAGTAGTGACAGCGCACCTGGAATTGAGCTGCAATGGGTAATAGATGATGTTATGGCTTTTAGAGGCAGCTGTGATGATTTCATTGAGGAAGAGTATATCAGAAACATTATCAAATGTGGTATCAGCATAGAGAGAATGAGTCTGTATTTAAGGCTTGGATACAATCTGGAACAGGCATCCAAGGAAATTAAGAAAATGATGAACAGGCTCTATAAATCTGGTCTTGAAGCGCAGGCTATGTCTGTTGGAACTATAGAGCTATACAGGATGGATAAATCCGAAGGCGTTTCAGAAGAGGAACTGTTACAAGCTGTAGAGAATCTCGTCGTCTTATAAGGAGGTGCAAGAGTATGATCAAACTTAAGTTTAGCTATGAAACTTCAATAAGATTTTCAGATGATGTTACTAATCATGCGTTTCTACTACGATGCTTTCCAATGGATATACCGGGACAGAAGGTAGAGAGCATGACACATACCAATTATCCAATAGTAACTGGAGGTCAGTATAGTAAGGACGGATTTGGAAACGTAATCTATACAGGCAGGATAGACAGGAGCCATAGCAGCATGGAGTATAAGATCTCTGGGGTAATAGTAAGAGATGATTCTGAGGCAGAATATGAAAAGGCTATGCCATGCTACAAATATCCTTCAGAACTCACCTATGGAAATGGACAGATGCAGGTAGTGCTGGATTCGCTCAGAGTACATGGAAGTGATATAGATAAGGCACATAGAATTGCTGATTATATTAATAAGACAATGGAATATATGCCTGGAAGTACTAATGTAGCGACTACAGCAGCAGAAGCATTTGGTGAGAAAAAAGGAGTTTGCCAGGACTTTGCACATATTATGATTGCAATGTGCAAGATGGAAGGAATCTATGCCAGATACGTATCAGGAATAACTGTGGGAGAAGGTGAGACGCATGCCTGGGTTGAAGTATGGCAGGATGGTTATTGGTACGGAATTGATCCTACAAGGGGCTGTGATACAGATGAAACATATATTAAGCTCTGCGTTGGAAGAGATTATAATGACTGCCCTGTTGAAAGAGGAATATTTAATGGTAATGCCCTGCAGAGCCAGGAGGTATTCATGAAGGTTTCTTATGAAAAAGAGGAAGAGCCTATGCCGGCATGATTTCCGGTACAAAGTTATAAAAGATATAAATAAACAAGGGATGTGCGGATAATGACTGAGGAAGTGATAAGACTGGGATTACCAGTTGGGGAAGATCTGGTAATCCAGAAGAATAGGATAATTGGACGTAGAACAGATAATAAAAAGCGAATATGCATAGTAACAGGTACACATGGAGATGAGCTGGAGGGTCAGTTTGTAGCATGGAAGCTGAACAGGATACTTAATAAAAACGTAGATAAGCTAAGCGGCATAGTTGATATATATCCTGCTAATAATCCGCTCGGAGTCAGTACCATATACAGAGGCATTCCTGGGTATGATCTTGATATGAATAGAATGTTTCCGGGGAGCAGGAATACTTCGGGATATGATTATATGGTAGAAAAAATATATGAGGATATTCTGGGAGCGGATTTATGTGTTGATATTCATGCAAGTAATATTTTTCTAAGAGAAGTGCCACAGATCAGAATTAATGAGATATCTGCTGATGAGCTGCTGCCATTTGCAAGAGAAATGAATATGGATTTTGTATGGATTCATGCATCAGCAACTGTATTACAAAGTACCCTGGCGTATAGTCTTAATGAGAAGGGCACACCTACACTTGTGGTAGAAATGGGCGTAGGTATGCGTATTACAGAAGAATATGGCAACCAACTGATTGATGGGATCTTAAATACCATGAAAAAGATGGGAATGTGGTATGGTGAGGAAGCACCAACAAAACCTCCAATAGTCAGTACAGATGGAAGTGTTGGTTTTGTTAATGCTGATCTTGCAGGTCTTTTTCTTCCATATATTCAGCATGGTAAACGTGTCAGGAGAAATGAACTGATAGGTGTAATTGTAGATCCGCTTACAGGTGATATTAAAGAGGAACTTCCGAGTCCAATAAGTGGAATGGTATTCACATTGAGGGAATACCCGGTTGTATACAATGGTTCACTTATAGCAAGAGTATTAGGAGGTTCGGAAGATGGAACAAAGAGTACTATTTGAAATAAATGCCATGCCGTACAGGCAGGTAATTCCTGTTTACGGATATTTTTTTGGAGGAAGTGACAAGACGGTTACCATAATGGGAGCCATGCGTGGTGATGAGTTTCAGCAGATGTATATTTGTGCATTATTAGTTAAACGTCTACAAGAATTAGAACAAAAGGGTCTTATCAATGATTCATATGGAATACAGGTAATACCAACTGCAAGCCAGTTCTCAATGAATGTGGGAAAGAGGTTCTGGCCGGTTGATAATACTGACATTAATCGTATGTTCCCTGGGTTTAACGAGGGCGAGACAACGCAGCGTCTTGCAGATAATATTTTTACAGCAATTAAAGGTTACAAATATGGCATACAACTGGCAAGCTTCTATATTCCAGGTGAGTTTTTGCCACATGTAAGACTTATGGATACAGGATATACAAGTCCTGATGACGGATTCCTGTTCGGGCTTCCATATCTTGTAATGAGAACACCAAAGCCATATGATACGACAACTCTCAACTATAACTGGCAGGTGTTTGAGACAAATGCCTTTTCTGTATATACCAATGCTACAGACAAGCTGGATGAAATAAGTGCTGAAATGGCAGTAGAGTCTATATTGCGTTTCCTTTTTAATAAAGGAATAGTCAGACTATCTGAAGAGAGTGTACTAAATGGGGAGAACACTAAATATATTATAGAAAATGAGATGGTTAATATTCAGACGAGCAAAGCCGGATTATTCAGACCTCTTTCACGAGCAGGAGACTATGTACAAAAAGGTGATGTTATAGCAGAAATTCTATGTCCATATACTGCAGAAATAATGGAGAGTATTACTGCAAATGTGGATGGAAGAGT
>CAMJFD010000056.1 GCA_946404845.1 uncultured Butyrivibrio sp.
TTGATTGCACTCCTTATTTACTATATTCGAACAAGAAATATTTTTCAGAGGGAAGTAAATAGATATACTTGTACTGAAAGCTATCCAGATAAGGCAATACCAAGATACAATAGTTTTATGATTAGTTTTAAAAAGAAAAAAATTCTGTGGGATACTGTATATTATATGCTCGCACTTTCTTTTTACAGATTAGGAAAAATTAGTGTAGCATTGCAATTCCTTGAAGGTATGCAGGATGCCTATAGATGTGCTGTATCTTATCTATTCGCAGAGCACATTAAAATGTTAGTTGCACTGTATTACAAGGATTATGAGACCATGGTTAAATGTGCACAGCAGGCTGAGTTTTTGTATCCTAAGGTTCGCCATACCATATGGAATAATAAGGTGATTGGGGATATGAAGGCTTTAGGAGCATTTGCATTAGCCCATATAAATGGGGACTATCAGCAGATATACAACATTTTAAAGAATCCTAAAGTGAGACCAGTAGATGAAGTTATAAGACATTATTATTTGTATCTGACATCATTAGAAACAGGTGATATTGAAAACGCTGAAAAATATAGAGATTATGTGCGCGCTAATGCCGGCACTACCTGGTATGGAATGGCTGTAGAAGAAGGCTTTAGCCCAGAACCAAAACCAGAAAACTATCCAGGATTCGACATTGATAATGAAACTCTTATTAATGCAAAAAAGACTGACCCTAAACGTGTAATTATTAATTTTGTGGTCATAACGATGGTTGTAGTCATAACAGTTGTGAAAATGATATCCATATTTATTAGTTAATGTAATAGAATAGGCGATTTATACACACGTAGGGATGAATGCCATTATTGAATCGTTGTTTTTTTATATAATCTATAAGTGTAGATATCATCTTCATAATATGCGTCAAGCTCATCAATTAGTTCGTAGTTAAAATCATCAAAAGTTACTATATAGTATTCTTCCGGATATCCGCTTTCTTCCATTATGTCTTTGTACTGCGCACAGGTTTCGTCATAGTCTTCAGTATCACATAGGACTTTTTTGGTCACTATGAATTCGACCTCGTTATTATTTATGACCTCATTTTGAAGATCAAGAAGCATGTCTGTTCTAAGATTTGTCTGTATAAAGGCCTTAGTTACAGGCATTTGACCACTTGCAAAATAAAATCCTTCATCTAGAGGATAGTATACCAAAAGGCTCTTGTCATCCGTGCTATATTGTTCCATTTCACTTGCGAATATGAACTGCTGGGTTTCATTTTTATCAGTGAACATGTAATATTTGTTGTCAGCAAATATGTATCCAATGCAGATTGATCCGACAACCACAATGAGGCTTATGATGGCAGGTTTTAGGAATTTGAGTTTGTCAAAAATCATAACCAGCACGCACAGGCCAATTGCACTTAGTGAATAGAATGGCATTCCGTAATATCTGTATGGAAATGAATATATGAACTGCATAAAAAATAGTAATAAAAATGCAAGCACATGGCTTGTAAGTATCAGCCCTTTGCGCCTTATGATGAGCCATATAGCTCCGATGAACATAAGGACTATAGGGAGGATATTACCTTTTCTAAAAAATACGTAGCATCTAGGAATATATCCATATTGCCAGAAATGCAGCATCTGTGAGGCATCTACATGAACATAGCTAAAAATATTGTTGTAGAAATAGCCGATAAAATAATCTCCAAGTGCGCCATTTGCCGCAAAGTAAAGTAGTATAGGCAAAAATATTGCTATGAAGCCCAGTATAAAGAAGATGTTATTCCTCATAAGGTTGCCAAAGCTCTTACTACGAGTTGCATCGATCATCATGATTATGATGATTGGTATATAGAATGCACACAGCGTAAATTTACTAAAGAAGAGAATTCCTGCGCATAGTCCAAATATGAAGAGAGCTTTTTTGCTATGAAGAGTATGTGTTTGGAGCTGCCTTGTAACTATGTATATGCCGTAGGCAAATGCTGGCAGAAGTAGTTCTTCTGCACTTCCGCCGTGGCTAAATGAGAATGAAGCGTAGGTGGTGCAGGCGAGTATGGATGTGAGTGCAAGAGCGTATTTGTCTGAGTCGCAGAATAGCCCTACAGTCTTAAGCGATATCAGGAGGAACAGAAACGCTGATATTACCTCTATTACGTATACGCCAAAGAAGCTGCTACTGGTGATGAGGTTTGCCAGATAGTAGAGGAAGAAGATGAACATTCCCTTTTGGTCATATAGATCTCTGTATGGAACCATCCCGTACTTCATGCCCTTTCCAATTATGAAGTAGCAGTTTACGTCTCCCCAGTCATTTAGCGGATATATAAATGATGATTTGGAACATAATGTGATAAAAAATATTGCTGCTATTAAGCAGGCAAATTCTGTTGATTTGATGATTGAAGTGATTCTTTTCATGTCGATTCCCCAAAGTCCCCTGATTAAATCCTTCCTAGTATGAGGATTACGGAAGGATTTTAGTATTTACTTATTGATAATAATAAGCTTATTAAATATATCATTATTTAGTTGGGAATACTAGTATAGATCAGGTCGTACATATTAAATTTGTCACCGCAGTTTCTTACGCGGTCAAGTTTCATGCCCAGATGTTCGTATCTGAGAGATATGTTCTTGTCATCTGTATCCAGAATGACAACAACGTTTTGTTTTCTGGCAAGTTCATATACTTCGTTCAGCATCTGTTTCATGTAACCTTTGCCCTGATATTCCTTGCGGACTACGAGCATTTCTATTCGTATGAATTTTTGCCAGGCTTTTTTGGTTCTGGTTTTAATAGTATCTCCGTTACTGAAGCAGGCTGTGATGAATTCTTTCATCTGCTTAAATCCGCCAAGTGATTTTTCTCAGCCATTATCATCTTCATACCATCCATGAATCTTACATTTCCAATGCCTTCGCCTGCCAGCATCAGATAGCCTTCATGTAAAGAAGCAGGAACGTCCTTCCCTTAAGGAGAGACTTGCTCAGAAGAAAGATGTTGTTGCCAAGAATGAGGAAAACAGAGAACCTCGTCAAATGAATAAGGACAGAGGCGCACAGGCTTTGGCATAAAGCGTAAAGATTTATTACAGGTGAGTGAAAAATCCCCCGGATAGGCAGAGTGCTTATTCGGGGGAAGATATTTTATAGTTTTTCAAGACGCATTTTGTATCCAAGAGATCGGATTACTGACTTAAAAGTGCTGTAGGTGATTTTTTCGGCGCTTTCATTGTTTCTAAGCTTTTGAATCACGGTAGGAGAGACAGAAGCCTTTTGTGCAAGTGTACGGACTGAGAGATTTTCTTCTTCCATTTTTTGTATGATAAACTCAGAGAGAAGGAAGTCATCATATTCCTTGTCGAACAAAGCCTTCTGCTTGGGATCATCAGTTATAAATTCATCAAAAGTGGATTTCATTGCATTATTACCCCTTTCCATTCTTATTCTTTTCATCAACCGCCTTTTTATACGCTGCCATGTTCTTTAGCGCAGTGGACTTTTCGTTTGGAGGCAGTTTATCTGATTTCTTATGGTATGCATTTGTGACGATAATCTTCTTTCCTGTGAAGAAAAAGCAAAGATATCTGTCTGGCTGAGGCTTAAAAGCGTATATATCATCGCCCTCATTCCGGAACTTGGTTTTATCGTAAATGGTACCAAAGTCGGCAAGTTTCTTTACAAGGATAAGAAACTTACGTTTCTGAACAGCAGACGCTTTCAAAAAGTACTCATAAGCCTGACTGATACCCTTGTCATCGAAATACCACTCGACTTTATAAAACTCACCTTCGTAAATTAAACATGTATCTTTATTCATGGCTTAAGTGTATCACATTTGTGATACACATGCAACTATTAAATAATAGAGGTTATAAATGTATTAAAAAAGCATTCTAGTCCATATATGTATATCTCTAGTTGTTCATAATTAATCTTTATATCAGCTATTCTCGTTAATTTGTAAGCAATAGACGTAGATAATCTGGTAATCATTCAATTTCTCCGCTCATATCAAATCTAGTAGTATATTTTGCAAAAGATTTTATGACATCCTTGTAATAAGAACGTGAAATTTGAGTAGTTAAATGGTTAGATAATTCAATAGTTCCAGAGGTGATTCGATATACGGTTCTGGAAGCGATAATTCGGAAGATTTTTATGGTTTAGTACATGATCAATCCGAAGATATAAATGAAGTTCTTAAAAATATCACTACTGTCAAATGGTTCTTTGTAACGGATGATTCGATTCATTATCAAAAAGAAAGTGTCATATATAAATGTTCGTTAGCAGGTATGAAAGAGGAAATCATAGATAGCGCTGTATCGGATGGAGAAATTCGTTATTAAAATGGAGTTCTGTATTATAGAGATGAATATGGTGATGAGGCATGTTATAGTAGATAAAGGCATGATTTAGGTAAGAATATAATATATGTATGTGCTATGGGCAATAATTACATGATTTCGGACGTGTAACAAATTAAATCTATAGTAGAAGTGATGATTATGTATTGAAAGATTTAGGATATTACAATATTCTGGTAGGAACTGCTAATATCTAATTGGAAAGGGAATAGATTAATGATTGGAACATTATATGGGGTAGGTACAGGCCCAGGCGATCCAGAGCTTATGACATTAAAGGCAGTTCGAATAGTCAGGGAATGTGAAATAATAGCAGCACCGATTTCTAATAGAGATATAACATCAAAGCCAATTATCTGGAATGAACAAAACGACGCTGTAAGGCAGGCTCTTGCAGGCTGCGTTGCGTATCAGATAGCGCTTACTAACGTTCCAGAGATGGTAGATAAACCAGTTCTGGCTCTTCCAATGCCTATGAGCAAGGATAAAAAAGAACTCAGCAGGATACATGATGACGGAGCAAAGGCTGTTGCTGACTTTTTGCAGCAAGGCAAAAATGTATGCTTTCTGACTCTAGGAGATCCTACTGTGTATTCCACTTATCTGTATGTACATAAGAGAATTCAGGAGATGGGTTATCCTGCAGAAATAGTAAGCGGAGTTCCTTCATTTTGCTCAGTTGCGGCAGGTATGGGAATCGGGCTTGTAGAGAATAAAGAGGCCCTTCATGTAATTCCATCTTCATACGGAATAGAGGAAGCAATTGAGCTATCTGGAACCAAGGTGCTGATGAAGGCAGGCAAGAAGATGGCTCAGGTAAAAAAGGAAATTAGAGAAACTAATCAGATATTTTACATGATGGAAAACTGCGGTATGCCAGATGAAAAGAGATATACGGATATAGAGCAGGTGCCGGATGAGACAAGCTATTTTTCCCTGATTATTCTGAAGGAGGACAAATAAATGATACATTTTGTGGGAGCGGGTTCAGGAGCGGTTGACCTGATAACTGTTAGAGGTAAGAACCTTGTAGACAACGCAGATGTTGTGATATATGCTGGTTCCCTTGTAAATCCTCAGCTTTTAACTACTTGTAAAAAAGATTGCAAGATATATGACAGTGCCAAAATGACACTGGAAGAAGTCATTGAAGTTATGGTTCAGGCAGAAGGGGAAGGTAAGGAAATAGTACGCCTTCATACCGGCGATCCTTGTCTGTATGGTGCTATTAGGGAACAGATGGATATTCTTGATAGTAAAAATATTGAATATGATTACTGTCCTGGTGTAAGCTCTTTTTGCGGAGCAGCGGCAGCTCTAAAGGCTGAATATACGCTTCCTGACGTGTCGCAGTCAGTTGTAATTACCAGAATGGAAGGCAGGACGCCTGTTCCAGAACTGGAAAAAATAGAAGAGTGGGCAAGACATAAGTCAACAATGGTGATATTCCTGAGCATGGGGCTATTAAAACAACTGGAAGAAAAACTTATGGAAGGCGGCTATGACAAGGATACGCCAGCTGCTATAGTCTATAAGGCAACCTGGCCGGAAGAAAAAGTCTTCCATTGCACAGTATCAACAATCCAGAAGACTGCACAGGAAAATAATATAACTAAGACGGCACTCGTAATTGTTGGAAAAGTCCTGAACAGTTCATATGAGCGTTCTAAATTGTATGATCCGGAATTTACAACAGAGTTTAGAAAAGGTACGGATGGATACGTTTATTGATAAGGAGATCGGATGAAGAAGATATATGTTATAGGCCTTGGACCAGGTTCCTATGAGAACCTGACGATCAGGGCAGACAGAGCATTACAGGAAGTTGATACAGTTATAGGCTATACAGTGTATGTGGATTTGGTCAAAAACTATTATTCAGATAAAGAGTTCATTACTACTCCAATGAAAAAAGAAATTGACCGATGTCAGATTGCTTTTGAAGAAGCATCAAAGGGTAAAAAGGTAGCGATGGTATGTAGCGGAGATGCTGGAGTATATGGCATGGCAGGCCTTATGTATCAGGTTGGAAGAGACTTCACGGATGTTGAACTTGAAGTCATACCAGGCATAACAGCCGCTCTTGGCGGCGCTGCGGTACTTGGGGCGCCTCTTACACATGATTTTGCAGTGATTAGTTTAAGCGACCTTTTAACGCCATGGGAGACTATTGAGGAGAGACTTACAGATGCAGGAAAGGGTGATTTTTGCATAAGTATATATAATCCTTCCAGTAAGAAAAGATACGATTATCTTCAGAAAGCATGTGATATCCTGCTCCAGTATAAGTCTAAGGATACAGTTTGCGGTTATGTTCAGAACATTGGAAGAGACGGAGAAAAGGCAACCATACTCACTCTGGAAGAGCTGCGAGATGCAGAAGTTGATATGTTTACTACAGTTTTTGTAGGAAATCATGAGACAACTGTTATAGATGGACATATGGTAACTCCAAGAGGTTATAAATTATAATAAAAATATATCACAATACTAGCATTATAAAATGAATATTGTTATTCCAACCCCTTGTATTAATTGAAATACAAGGGGTTTTGTTTATAAAAATTTATTAAAAAATAAATCAAAAAATCATAGATTCAATAGACGCAAAAGCGATAATATTAATAGAGAAAAATATTGTGTTATTTAGTTATATTATGAATTGTTTTTTGCTTTTGGAGGTCTGGAATGAATAAGAAGAAATCTACAGTCAAATGGTATAATTCAATTGTTGTTCAGGTTGTCGCTATTAATTTATTACTTTTTATAGTATTTAATGGCGTTATGGCATCTACAATGGGATCATTAGATAATACAGTAGGTACGTCTATTAGTCTTATTGATTATATAGCCAGTGCAACAATGCATGAGAGTAATATTAATGCAGATGTTTTTTATCTATATGCACTTCCACATGCTTATTTATCGGCAGATGATGATTATAAGGCAGAGATAGAAGCGGATTATACAGAGGTAAGTGAAGAGTTAACAAGTTCTATGGCAACTCTTTGTGAACTGGCTAATAGTAATTCATATGCTGTATCTGTAGGACTATCAAGTTCGGCGGATGCTCTTGAACCAAATGTTACATCTTTTGTCGAAGTAATAGGACAGGCACTTAATTATGCCAAGGCTGAAGACTTTGATAGTTGTCTTGATTTGATGAGTAGCGATGGCAAGGATCTTATGCTTACGATAGATTCTCAAATTTCGGAGTTAGATACAAGTCTTGGTGCTGTTATAGGTGGTGGTATTGAGAATATGAATGTTGTAAGGAGTTCTGCAATAAAGAGATCAATTTTGGCTCTTGTCATTTTCTTAATAGTACTAGCTATAAACTTCCTAATGGTATTCTTACTAATCGTTCAGAAAATCAAAGCAATGTCTAAGGAAGTTAATGCAATTATTGATGACATAGATAATGGCAATGGTGACCTTACAGCCAGAATAAATACTAAGGTTAAATCAGAACTTATTTATTTCAAGGATGGATTCAATAAATTCATTGAGCATCTGCAGGAGGTAATGCGTCAGATTAAAGAAGGTACTGTTGTACTTACAAATGCAGGTGAAGAAGTATCCCTTAAGATTCAAAAAGCAAATGACAATGTTACAAATACATCAGCTGCACTTCAGGAGCTGTCAGCCAGTATGGATACAGTATCTACAACAGCCAGCAATATGACTGGTAAGCTGAGTGATGTTGAAGATGCAACCAGAAGTATCAATGAAGAGGCTGAGTCTGGTCAGAAGACAGCTAGAGATATTAAGACAGAAGCAGAAAATGTACAGGTAGAAGCGAATAAGAAGAAGAGCAATACTGGTGCCAGAATGGAAGAACTGAGCGGAGTTCTGGAAAATTCAGTTAAAGAAAGTGAGCAGGTTAATCAGATTGGTGAACTTACTAATGTAATTCTGGATATCGCATCACAGACGAATCTGCTTGCACTTAATGCAAGTATCGAAGCTGCAAGAGCTGGAGAAGCTGGTAAAGGATTTGCAGTTGTTGCTGAGGAAATTAGTTCTCTTGCTGAAAACAGCAGACAGACTGCAGGTAACATTCAGCAGATAAGTCAGAACGTTACAGGTGCTGTTAAGTCTCTGTCAGACAATGCTATGCAGGTACTCGAGTTCATTAATACTACTGTATTATCAGATTATGATTCATTTGTAGAAGTTGGTGAGAAGTATGAAAATGCTGCTGGTATCATAGATGATATGATGACTAAGTTCAGAGACAAGGCAGATAATCTTAATAATATCATAGAAGAGATGGCAACATCTGTTACATCAATTAGTGATTCTGTTCAGGAGAGTACAATTGCTATTAATATGTCAGCTACGAACTCTACAGAAATCGTTGATGAAATGCAGGGTATCGGAGAAGCAATGGATAGTAACACAGATGTAATAAGCCGCCTGTCAGAAAGTACTAAGCAGTTTGTGAAGGTATGATGATGGTTGAATTTTTGGAATGAATTGAGAATTTGATCGTGCTCGGCGCGAGAATGCCGCTAGCGATATTCTTTGTTCTATTTAATTATTTGTTGGTAGTGAAGGAGGAGATGAGAACCTAGAGTTAATAGGGCTAATATAGAGTAAATGTCAGACCAAATGATTAAAAACCGGTAATTTGGTCCTATATTTCAGTCAGAAATGATTGTAAATATAGGACCAAATTGTGTGTATAGAGGAATATGGTCTGACAGTACGGGGCAGAATGTAGGGTCAAGTAGAAGAAAATGAGGAATACGGTCTGACATTAAGAGGTTGTGGAAGACAGAATGTAGGACCAAACATATAGAAAATTGAAATTTGTACTGACATTTCAAAAAAGATTAGTTATGAGTTATAATCAAGAGGTTTGTACATATAAGAAAAGGAGTGGTATGAAAAATGAATACAGATAGTTATTATGCATTATTTTTGATTAAGACAGTTCTGTTTATTATAGGAGTATCTTTTGTAGTAGCTGCAATTATAATAAAAAAATCTTATGACAATAAAATCAAAAATTGTACAGCACTAGCACAGGGAGTTGTTGCAGACTGGACACTTGAAAGAATTGGTCATGGCTCTCATCAATCTGTGAGTACGAGTAATAATAGTCGTAGCTGGTTCCCTACATATGAATATCTACTAAGTGGGCAGGTAATTCGTGTTAAAGGAAATGTTGGACAGCGTAAGGCTGGTCCGGTTGGAGTTCCTGTTACTATTCACTATAATCCAGCAAATCCTGATGACAGTTATAGAGGATCTACAATAGACAGCCATTATAAGGCATTATTGATGATATTTAAAGTTGTGGGAATAATTTTTATAATAGCAGCTGTTGTGTTTTTATTACTAGCTATCTCTATAATATATATTTAACGATACATTTTGCGGTAATCTCTTGGAGCGTAACCTGTAATATCATGAAAAGCCTTGTTAAAGGCAGTAGTTGACTGGAAACCAGACAAAAAGGCACATTCTGTTATGGACAGGTCTTCGTTCAATATGAGATTTGCCGCATTTTTGACACGTACATTAGACAGGTAGGCTGGGAATGATATATTCATATACTGCTTGAACAGTTTGGAAAAATAGAAGGTGCTAAGTCCAACGTGGCTTGCAACCTCGGACTGTGTGAGGTCTTCACGGAAGTTTTCTATTATATAATTGCAGGCAGTATGAATATATTTCCAGCTGGAACCTGATTTCTTATCTGATTCAGAATCTTTTTTTATCTCCTGAATCGTATATTCACCTATTTTTAACAGAATATCATAGATATAGAGCTTGCATCGAGTCTCAGATAAGGGATCGTCGGAATCATAGACTTTCTTAATTTCCATTATTGCATTATTAATAAAATCAGAAAGCTCTGGATTTTCCTGATTTTTGACATGATGACATTCATATAGAAATCTTGATATGGCAAATAAATCAAGATTATTCTCTATTAGTACAGATGAGAACTGGATGAATATAACACTTCCATGTGGTGCATGAACAGTCTCATGTATCTGTCCTGGCCATGCGAGCAGAATATCTCCTGCTGCTGGCATATACAGAACGTCATTTATCCTGTATTTACAACCATTTTGTAGTATAAGTGTGAACTCTGCAGCATTGTGCCAGTGTGCTGGAAATGTTTCAGGGCCTTCGCTGTCAGTAACTGTAATGGTTGAAGGTGTATTAAATTGGATTTTTTCTTTTACTATATTTTTCATGAATTAATAATAACAAAAAATGGGCAAAACTCAACAAAAATATCATTCTAAAAATATAACTAAAGTAATAAAATGATACTATGAAATTTGTGGTGAAAAATATGAATTCACCTAATATATTTTTGATGTATTTTATTAGAAATCAGGTAGTTGTAATGAGTAGTAATGCAGTAAATATAAAGAAGAAGGAAATTGATTTTACGGTAGGAAGCCCGCTTAAGCTGATATTGGCTTTTTACTGGCCGCTTCTAATGACAAGTATGCTCCAGCAGTTCTACAATTTTGCAGATACATGGATTGTAGGTAAAGGCCTTGGTGATAATGCGCTTGCAGCCGTTGGAAATATGGGATCCATTTTTTTCCTGATAGTTGGCTTTTCATTTGGCCTTGCTAATGGATTTGGTGTTCTAATAGCTCAGAGCTATGGAGCAAAAGATTACGAGGGATTAAAGCACAGAACAGCAGCTGTAATAGAACTGGGAGTTGTGCTGGCAGTTGTATTATCTGTATTTAGTGTACTGTTCCTGCCACATGCACTTAATTTAATGCAGACTGACGAGCTGATTATAGAAGATAGTTTAAGATATGGATATATCGTTTTTGGCGGACTCGCAGCAGGTATCTGCTATAACATCTCAGGTTCTATATTAAGAGCTCTTGGTGATAGCAGGACACCTCTAAAAGCGATAATTGTATCATCTATTATTAATATTGCGATGGACAGTTTCCTGATATTTGTTGTACACACAGGTGTTGAAGGCGCAGCAATTGCGACACTTTGCTCACAGATTATATCTTCAATTATCTGTATCAACAGATTAAGACAAATAGATTCTATAATATTAGAAAAACGACATTTTAGTAATAGCTTCAGTATTTTTGCTGATCTTCTTAAAAATGGACTTCCAATGGCATTTATGAATTCTATAACTGCAGTTGGATGTATGGTAGTACAGGCATTTGTTAATAGTTACGGAGTTGTCTATACTGCAGCATATGCAGCATGCAGCAAGTATATCAATCTGTTCATGAACCCTGCAGCTACAGCGGGAAGTGCAATGTCAGCATATACAAGTCAGAATTATGGTGCTTCTGAATATAAGAGGATAAAAGATGGCCTTGTTGTATGCCTTGGAATTTCAGCGGTTACATATATTTTATTGGGTACACTTATGATCTTTTTCCCTGCCCAGCTGGGAAGAATCCTGTTATCAGGTGAAGAACAGATAGCGCTTGTGTGCGAGTTCCTGCCTAGATGCGGAATAATGATGATATTTGTTGATGCTCTGTTCGTTATCAGAAGTGCAGTTCAGGGAATGGGTAAACCTTTCCTGCCTATGATATCTGGAATACTTGAGATGTTCCTCAGAATTATTGTAATATCAGCACTTATTGGCAAAATTGGTTTCAAAGCGACAGCATACGCTGAGATAAGCGCATGGATAGGGGCTTTTGCAGTGAATGCATTTGCTCTTTATATATCACTTGTACCACTTCTTAAGACAAGAGATAATAGTAATAGAGTAGGAGAATATAATGTAAAGTTTCAGAGATGAGGAGAAATAAATGGGTCATTTTAAAAACTTCAAGCTGACAGTTTATTGCGTTGCACAGATTCTGGAAAATATGGAACTTGAAACTTTAAAGAAGCAGTACGACTTTATTGAAAAGTATGTCGGACTTGATAAGGTGTATTTAGAGCCTTACAGGGACGGACACTGGGTTGATAAGGACAAGATGAGGGGCTTCATAGATTTTTTCCGTAGTAAGGATGTTGAGGTTGCTGGCGGATTTACTACTGTTGTTCCTGATCTTAGTAAAAATGATATTAAGAGACAGAGAATATTTGGAACCTTCTGCTATAGTAATCCTGAGATGAGAGATTATATAAAGAGGGTATCTGAGTACTGCGGAGAGCAGTTCGATGAAGTTATTCTCGATGATTTTTATTTTACTAATTGTACCTGCGAGGATTGTATAAAGGCTAAGGGCAATAGGACCTGGGTTGAATTTAGAAAAGATCTTATGAAGGATATATCCGAGAATTTAGTAATAGGCCCTGCCAAAAAGGTTAATCCTAAGGTAAAAATGATAATAAAATTCCCAAACTGGCGTGAATCCTATCATGCAACGGGTTACAGACCTGATGTTGAAAAGGACATTTTTGACATGGTCTATACAGGAACTGAAACAAGGGCAAGCGCATATCAGGATCAGCATCTGCCTACATACTTAAGTTACAGTCTTGTAAGGTGGATGGATGAGGCATCTGGTGGAAGAAATCATGGAACATGGTTTGATACATATCAGTGCTGGCCTGTGGATGATTATCTTGAACAAGGCTATTTATCAGCGTTTGCAAAGCCTGAAGAAATAACACTGTTCCAATGGACAGATTTATATAAAAACAAACTGGTCACACCGCTTGGACTTCAGCTATCAAGGATAGATGAGATGCTAAGTCATGCTGGTAAGCCTGTAGGAATACCTGCATATATTCCATATGCTTCAGAGGGGGAGAATCATATAGAAGATTTCCTTGGAATGCAGGGATTTGCGCTTAATCCAACACCTATTTTCCCAGAAGAGGGATGCGTTCTCTTAACAGAGAGTTCTTTGTATGATAAAGAAATCTGGGACAAGATGAAAGCCTTGTTGATAAAGGGTGGTAAGATAATGGTTACACCTGGATTTATGGCTAAAGCTCCTGAAAACGAGTGGAAGGAACTTAGCAGCGCTTATCTGACTGGCAGAAAGCTAAATGTCACAAGATATTATAAGACGGATGATCCGGCTGGTTATATTGAAAACATTGAACCAGTGATGTTTGCTGACATTCAGCATTCCAATAATATGTCATGGTCTCTTTTAAATGGCGGCGCAGGAGAGTATCATTCAACTTTATTCCTGAAGGATACTTATGGTAAGGGGCAGATGTATCTGTTAAATGTTCCGGAGAATCCATCTGACCTGTCCAGAATTCCTGAATGGGCTATGGATGCTGTAAAGCCAGCGTTCAACTATGGCGGCGTTTATGTAAGTGGTAGGAACGTATCTGTGTTCCATTACGACAATGATGTGATGATATTATATGCGCATGTTACAGGCAAGGCGCATCCAATACATGCAACTATACATATTCAGGATGTAGCAGATGATAGTAATGGCAATGCAGCTACAAATGTAAGTTTGGAAATGCTGTGCGCTCCAAGATGCGCAGATGGCGTTAAAGAGATGCCCCTTACTAAGAGAGAATTCGAATATGACTTTAACAGAGTAAGCGAGCAGGTGTGTCATGTCATATTGAATCCTGGCGAGTTCTATGAATTTAGGATTAGCAGGGGATGAGGTATGAAAAAGAGATTATATATGATATAGGTGTCAAAAGTCATAAATGCATGACTTTTTGTCACTTCGTTCCAAAAGTTATGCAAATAGGCCAATTGAAATCGACTTCGTCGAAGGGCCTATTTGCCACTTGAATCACTTTCTCACACCATACGTATTACGTATGGTTAACCGCAGCTAGTGCGGATTTCTGATTGCAGTCACAATAATACATACATGCTTGCATGTTAAGCATTTTGACTTTAAAATATAAAAGCATCGTAAGTTGTAATGCCCTTAGCTTATGTGATATTGCAACCTACGATGCTTTTTAAATTAATTATTGATACACTGCGCGCTCTCCGCCAATGTATTTAAGTCTTGTTCTGGCAGCCAGTACAATGGCCTGTTCCAGGTGGTTGTGCTCAAGCTTAACTGGAACAGCAACCTTTTTTAAATGCATTCCAATAAGTGTTCCGCCTATATCGATTCCTGCGTCAGCTTTGATTTCCTCAACAGCAACAGGATCTGTAAGTGTCTTGTATGCAGCAGTTGCAAATGAACCGCCAGCCTTTGGCTGAGGTAGTACATTGACCTGTTCAAAAGGCGCTGATGCTGCGCGTTCTATTATGATTGCTCTGTTAAGGTGTTCGCAGCACTGTGCTGCAACATAGATATTAAGAGGCTTGAATACTGAATATATTCCATCAAAAATGGCCTGACCGATATCAGGCGTAGACCAGCTGCCCATGTTGTGACCAGTTACTTCACTTGAACTGCAGCCTACAACGACTATCTGGCCCTCTTTTAAATTAGCTTTTTCAACAAGCTCTGATGCTATGTCAGCCGCTCCCTGTCTGATTCTGTCTAATAATTCTTGGTTTTCTGCGTCATGTATGTTTAAATTTCCCATTTAACAACCTCCGTTTTCCTCTGATTTTTTTGTCCTATAAGAAAAAATCTTTTCTCTGAGATTATATTTGTTTATAGGGATTATAAGATATGTAGCAACCACGATACCAAATATTCCCTGCAGTGTATCGCCTGGAATACTCGCAAGTGAGCCTAACCCCTGTCCTAGTATAACAGATGTAAAAAAGAAATAGCCAATTACCATTTCAAATTCTCCGGCAATGCCGCTGATAATATAGCCTATAGCGCCTGGCTGTAACTTCTTGTATAAGAGTCCTGCAATAGCAGCTGTGAGACCCTTGATAATAAAGGTTGCAGGTCCGTATACTACATATCCCGCAAGAATATCTGCCATTGCAGATCCAAGGCCTGCTATTAGAAATCCGAACTGTGGTCCGAAGAGAAATCCTGATAATAATACAAAGCAGTCACCTGCATTCACATAGCCGCCTGTTGGTGAAGGAATGCGGATTGACATAGTAGATGCGCATATCAATGCGATGAATAAAGCACCGAAAACGATTTTGTTAATGTTCCAAGTATTAGTAGTGTTGTTTTTCATAATCATGCTCCTTGAGTGTTGTAATTGAATTCATATATCGGGTTGGGCATTGCGGCTAAATGACTTTAATCTAAATGACTTAAGTATTTAGATGATTTAAGTATCTAACTGGCCTGTAAGGTAGAAGATATATGTGCTTTCATGAGTTATTATAATGAAGTGTTGGATATATGAAATAACCAATTTGAATAAAAAAGATAATACCAGTTGACAGGTAATAACAATCTGATTGCAGACAGGATATTATTTTTCTTCCAGTTATTATTATATTGTCAAGTATTAGTGGTTTTGATGGAGTTATAAGAGCGCAGTTCATTGCTGACCTTGGAACAACAATTATTGCATTCATAATATTTAGAATTACACTTTGGAAAGAAGTTTTTAAAATAAAGAGTGTATATTAAACAAACAGGCGAAGCAGTCATGTGGCTACTTCGCCATGTAATGTGGGATGATGGAGTATATATAGTCAACCTGATTGGATGGATCAGGAAGCTGATGAAATAAAGTCTATAACTTTGTTGATGGCTTTTTTGCCACCTTCTGGGCTAAATCCGTGGCCCTCACCTTCAAGTACAACGTACTCGATATTCTCATAGGCTTCAACAGCCTTATCCATCGCACCTGATGGAACGATAGGATCCTGGTCGCCGTATATTATAAGGACATTGCCCTTGTAAGTTCCAATGTTGTCAAAAGTATGGAAATCCCTTATTGATGTGAAGAATTTTTTACCCAAAGTCATTCCCCAGAATTCGTTTTCTTCAGGGATGTCTGCTTCTGATTTGAAGTTGTTGCGCCAGTCATCTGGTATGTTAAGTGCAGGGTAATAAAGAATCATAGCTGCAACCTTGTCCTGAAGTTCTTCAGTTGCCAGCGTTGTCACGAGTCCGCCCTGGCTACCGCCCATCAGATATACGTGGTTTGCATCAACCATGTCGAGGTTGCTGATATCATTGTATACTGCCAGCAGGTCTTCCTTTTCAGTGAAAATAGTCATTTCTGTTGTTTTCATACTGCTCTTGGATCTGATTGATCCGCCGCAGAAATCATACGCATATGCAACGTATCCCTGCTGGGCAAGTTTGGTGCATTCATTTGTAAAGTCTGCGTTGCAGCCGTTATAACCGTGGCTTAAGATGACTGCGCTGCATTTTTGTTCTTCAGTTAAATCTGTAGG
>CAMJFD010000057.1 GCA_946404845.1 uncultured Butyrivibrio sp.
ATCCTCACCGTGAAGGTAATATTTACCACTGGTAGGAGTGTCAAGACATCCGAGCATATTCATAAGTGTACTCTTACCTGATCCAGACTGACCGATAATAGCCACGAATTCTTTTTCTCCGATTGTCAGGTCCACATGATCAAGGGCTCTGACTTCATTTTCACCAGGATTGTATATTTTGCAAACATCCTGTATTTCTACGAGATTACCCATAGCTCTCCTCCATTACAAAAACAATCACTTTCATACAGTAGTTAAGTATAGCATTTAGTTAAATTGAATTGTATTAACATTTTATAAAATCTAATAATTCATAATATTCATTTCCCACAAGCCTTATTATTAAAGGCTTTTTGGACTTAGGCATTTTTTATCTTAATAAATCTTAAGGTAACCGTCATCCAGCCTATCTTTTGAGGTAATATTTTAGAGTAATATTTTAGAGTAACTTTAAAAGCACACACCTCTATTATTCTACAGTATATCTTCTTCTATTCAAAAAAGATGCGCCACACTATTGGGTGCAGCACATCTTCTAAATATATATGTTATATGGAATTTAACCTAACTTTACTTTTTTAAATTAAATCGAATTACTTATTTGCAAGAAGCATCATAATGTCGTTACTTCTCTGTACGAACTTAGTCATAGCTTCTGCATCAAGTGGTGCATTCTGAATTCTTGCAAGATCATATAACTGCTCACAAATAGTAGTTACATTCTCACCTTCTTCATTGTCCATTACGAACTGAACAAGTGGATGATTTGCATTAAGTGTAAGAGTCTGACCTTCCATTCCAAAGTCACCCATAGACATTCCGTTCATGGCATACATCTTCATCATTTCCTGCATTCTGCGGCTATCCTCTGATACAGTCAGCATTGATGCAACCTTCTTGTCTTTGAGCTTTTCAATCTTAACTACGATCTTGTCGTTGTTAAGAGCTTTCTTCATCTTATCACCAATCTTAGTTGCAGCTTCTTCAAATTCCTTGGCAGCCTTCTTAGAAGTCTTGCTCTTAAATGTATCTGTAATATCAGCATCAATTCTCTGGAATCTGATGTTCTCATTCTTAGATTCGAGCTGCTGCAGGAATGGTACATCAATATTGTGGTTCATGATGAATGCTTCCATCTTCTGAGCCTTGAACATGTTGATATACTGACTCTGCTGCTGTTCATCTGTTACATAATAGATGATGCTTGGTTCTTTCTCTTCCTTTTCTTCAGCCTTTTCAGCATCTGACTTACCATTCTCATCAACTACCTCTGCTTCTACCTTCTCACCGTTTTCATCAACAGCCTTAGCTTCATCCTCAGCATCCTTATTGATCTGGAGTGCTTCTGGAAGTGTGAGGTATTTACCATCAAGATTCTTGAAGAGGATGTAATCGTTCATCTTCTCACAGAACTTGTCGTCCTTGAGGCAGCCATATTTGATGAATGGACTGATATCATCCCAATATTTATCATAATTTTCTTTATCTGTCTTGCACAGACCAGCAAGCTTATCTGCAACCTTTTTACTGATATAATCAGAAATCTTCTTAACAAATCCGTCGTTCTGAAGAGCACTTCTTGATACGTTAAGTGGAAGGTCTGGACAATCAATTACACCCTTTAAGAGCATCAGATATTCAGGAATAACCTCCTTGATATTATCAGCAATAAATACCTGGC
Source organism: uncultured Butyrivibrio sp. (assembly GCA_946404845.1). Lineage (GTDB taxonomy): Bacteria > Bacillota > Clostridia > Lachnospirales > Lachnospiraceae > Butyrivibrio. The sequence continues at coordinate 1,682 of CAMJFD010000057.1, forward strand.
TGTTATACAGCTTGATTGTTCCCTCGATTGACTCAAATTCCATGTTGATCTTAGGGAAGTAGAGAATACCCTTTAAGTTAAATGGATAGTCCATATTGAGGTGAATCCAGAATAATGGCTCCTTATAATCATGGAATACTGTACGATAGAATTCCTTGTACTCTTCATCAGTACATTCAGAAGGTGTCTTAGTCCAAAGTGGATGTGGATCATTCTGAATTTCAGGTCTCTTCTGGATCTTGAGCTTTGCCTCTTCCTCTTTAGCTTCTGTATCCTTATCTTCGCCTTCCTTAGTTTCCTTTGGTTCAGGCTTAATCTCTTCGATTACAACATCGCCTTCTTTAAGCTCAGAAGCCTTAATTGTCTCTGTATCTGTTTCATTCTCCTTAGACAGATAGATTTCTGTAGGCATGAATGAACAATATTTCTGGATAACTTCTCTTGCCTTATATGTGTTACAGAACTCAAGACAGTCTTCAGAAACATGAAGTGTGATTGTTGTACCAACTTCTGCCTTAGTACCATCTTCCATCTCGAATTCTGATCCGCCATCACATGACCAGTGTACTGCTGTAGCGCCATCCTTATATGAAAGTGTATCGATTTCTACAAGGTCAGCTACCATAAATGCTGAATAGAAACCAAGTCCAAAGTGACCAATGATCTGATCATCACTTGCCTTATCCTTATATTTCTCAAGGAATTCTGTAGCACCAGAAAAAGCTACCTGATTGATATATTGCTCAACTTCGTCTGCAGTCATACCTATACCATTATCTGTAATCTTAATTGTCTTGTCCTTGTCGTTTAATACAACATCTACTCTTGCCTTGTAACCAGCTGGAAGTTCATAATCTCCCATTACTGACATTTTCTTAATCTTGGAAATAGCATCACATGCATTTGATATTAATTCTCTGTAAAAAATATCATGGTCTGAATAAAGCCATTTCTTGATAATAGGAAACATGTTCTCGCTGTTAATTGATAAATTACCTTTTTTTGCTGCCATCTCTTTTGCCTCCGACTTAATATATAATTTCGAATAACACTTAACGTGCTCTTATATTTTTTCAACTATCAGAAATTTTAGTCTCCTTATGACCATAAGTCAATAAAAAATTAGCACTCATTTAACATGAGTGCTAACAATTCACTTTAAACCTTTATTTTATGGGCTTTTTAAATTATAAATTTTTTATTAACTGGTAAATTCAGAGGCAAAATACTTCTCATATACATCAAAGAAGCTGTCTGTGACGACTTCTTCATTATCAGGAAGGGTTATCTGCTCCCAGAGATTAGTATTAAGTTCTCTTGTAAGTGTCTCTACAAAATCATCATACTGTTCTCCGAAAACTTCTTTTTTTCTCTCTTCTACAATCTTGACCTTATTGGCTTCTGTCTCTTCCTTATTGAACGTACTCACGCACTGCAGGATAACATAACCATCAGATAATTCTACTACACCGCTAACTTCACCTTTTTCTAGATTAAAAGCGGCCTCTTCATAGCTTTCCTCTTTATCACCTTTACCAAAAGATATTGTACCTTCAGATGCCTCATTATACTGCTCCATAAGTTCTTCAAAACTGGAACCGGCATTTATCTGATACAGAATACTCTTAGCTGTATTATAGACTTCTGCCTTCTGCTCATCTGAATATGCAACCTTATTGCCATCCTTATCTATACTGTAGGTCTTAAGATATATCTGCTCAACAGTAATAGTCCTGGCTTCATCATCACTTATTTCAGGATTAATATCTTTTATGATGTACTGATACAGCTTTTCGGCAAGTGCGTATTCTTTATACAGGTTCTCAATATCTTCCTGGGTAACATTTCCCATTGCTGCTATTTCTGCAGCATTAAGAGACTCATAATACTCTTTGGCTGCAGACGCTGCTTTTTTCTCTTCATCAGTATCTAGAACTATTTCCATCTGCTCTGCCAGCAGATTCATGGATTTAATCTGAGCAATTCTTGCAAGGCAGTTATTCTTAATCTCATCTGCAAGTGACTCATCACCCACATCTACATTCCATATCTCACTGCCAAAAGAATTCTCGTATTCATTCTGCATATTGACCAGATATACCATCAGTTCTGGAAGTGTACATATAACATCATCTATTCTAAAAACTTCGTCACTGCCAAATCCAGTCGTCAGTACAACCTTAGTCTCAGAAAGATTACGACTGCATCCTGTAAGCACCACCATGCAGCATAATATCAGCGCAATAACTTTTTTCATACTACTATTTTCCTGTCACATTATATTAGTCAGGCCTTATCCAAGCTCTTTATAATACTACGTGCAACGCAGAGTCCATTTGCACTTGCCTGCTGCAAGCCCCTTGTAACTCCGGCGCCATCACCTATAGCTCTAAGACCTTTTATACTTGTTTCAAAATCTTTGTTAACAATAACCTTGTTAGAATAAAACTTAACTTCAACACCATATAATAAAGTCTCTTCAGATGCAATACCTGGAGTAACTTTATCAAGAGCCTGTATCATTTCATCTATATCTACCATGATTCTATGTGGGAATACAAGTGACAGATCACCTGGCACTGCATCCTTAAGAGTAGGTATCAGATTATTTCTGCACAGTCTCTCTTCTGTTGTTCTTCTGCCTCTCTGGAAGTCACCATATGTCTGAACGAGAATCTTGCCACCGCAGAGCATATTTGAAAGTTCAGCAATCTTTTTACCATATTCAATAGGTGTCTTGAAAGGCTTAGTAAAGTTCTTGGATACAAGAAGTGCAAAATTAGTATTGCTGGTCTTGAACTCCTTGCCCTTATATGCATGACCATTAACTACTGCAAGACCATTTTCATAATATTCTGTAGCAACTTCTCCGGAAGGATTTGTACAGAATGTTCTAACCTTATCATCAAATGTAGGTGTGTGATAAATGAGCTTTGCTTCATACAGATTCTCATTGAGGAACTGCATAACTTCATCTCTTACTTCTACACGTACACCAACATCAACTGTTCCTGGTTTAGTCTCAATACCAATTTCTTCGCATTTATCCTTGAACCAGTTAGCACCTTCACGTCCAACTGCAGATACTACTTCTTTGGCAAGATAAGTATTACCATCAGATGTTTTAACACCTTTACATACGCCGTCTTCAACGATGATATCTTCTACCATTGTATTAAATATCAGCTCTACACCTTTTTCTTCCAGATGCTTCTGAAGCTTGCCATATATCTTGTATCCTTCTTCTGTTCCAAGATGTCTTATTGGGCACTCTACAAGCTTAAGATTGGCATTGATAGCCTTTCTTCTGATTTCCCTGATCTCTGCCTCTTTGTCTACACCATATACATTAGTATCTGCGCCGAACTTAAGATATATCTGATCAGATTCATTTATAAGGCTTGTAGCCTCGTCATAACCCAGAATATCTGGAAGTGTTCCTCCAACATCTGGAGAAAGTGACAGCTTACCATCAGAAAAGGCACCTGCACCTGCAAAGCCTGTTGTTATTGAGCATGGCTGACAGCCTACACATTTACCTGTTACTCTCTTAGGACAATTTCTCTTTTCTATAGAGCGTCCTTTTTCTATTAAAACAATTTTAATATCCGGATTTTTTTCTTTTAACTCATACGCACAGAAAATACCACCTGGTCCTGCACCTATGATTACTACATCAACTTCTTTTGTATTAGCCATAATTATTTCTCTCCTATCATAAAAAAGGGATAGCATTTCTGCCATCCCTTATTATAACATATCAAAATTAAAATATCTCTTAACTTAGAGGCATGCACCATTTGTTTCCATTACCTCTTTGTACCACTTAGCTGAGTCCTTAGGAATTCTCTCCTGAGTTTCATAATCCACATATACAAGTCCAAAACGGTCATTGTATCCACAAGTCCACTCAAAGTTATCCAGAAATGTCCACTCAAAATATCCTCTGACATCTACGCCTTCATCAATAGCTTTTTTTATTTCTAATAAATATCTGTGCAGGAAGTCAATTCTGTTAGGGTCATGCACTTTGCCATCAAGGGAAACAACGTCATGACAAGACATTCCGTTCTCTGTAATAATAATAGGCATATTATATCTTTCATGCATGAATTTAACTCCCCAGTATATACACTCTGGTACTACTGGCCATCCTATTGCTGTCTTGGAGAGTCCCTTCTTTCTATTAACGAACTCAGGCTTACCATCTGCGCCAGCCTTTACAAGATATCCGTTATATATATTTTGTCCCATAAAATCCAGTGGCTGATGGATAAGGTCTAAATCTTCCTGTGTAATTTCTGGTATATATTCCTTATATTTTTCCAAAGCTTCTTCAGGGAATTTACCAAGAAATACCGGGTCAGAAAACCATGATACGTTCCATGTCCAGTTATCAATAGGATTCTCAAATCCAAAATATACTTTTCTGGCAGCTTCAATATCTTCAGGGCTATTAGTAGCAGGTATAGCAACACCGCAGGTTGGAGCATATCCAATCTTAATGTCCTGTTTGCTATACTGTCTGAGCATCTGTACAGCTCTGCCATGCGCCTTTAATGCATTTATAGTGACTTTAAATGTATCAGAATAAGCCAGCTTAAGTCCTGGTGCATGTACACCGCTCAGGTATCCAAGACCAGTAAAGCATTGCGGCTCATTAAGTGTCATATATTCAGTAACAAGATCTGAGAAATTCTCAGCAACAACTTTGGCATAATATCCAAAAGCCTCAACTATCTCAGGATTAAGCCATCCGCCTTTTTCCTGAAGTGCCTGAGGTAGTTCCCAGTGATAAAGAGTGATAAATGGCTTAATACCATTTTCAATCATACACTCAATCATATCTCTATAAAGCTCAACTGCCTTATCATTGACCTTTCCGGTTCCATCAGGAATTAGTCTTGCCCAGCTCATTGAGAATCTGTAAGCCTTAACTCCATATTCTGCCATTAGCTTGTAATCTTCTCTATATCTGTGCATATGATCGCAAGCCACGCTTGCATCCTGTCCTTCAAAACAATGTCCCTCTCTTGCATATACATCCCAAATGCACTCACCTCTTCCATCCTCAGGATCAGTGCCCTCTATCTGATATGCACTTGCAGCAACACCCCATATAAATCCGTCTTTCATTTTGTAACCTCGCATAATCTTTTTACCCCACACGTATAACGTATGGTAAACAGCAGCAAATAAAAATTTCTGATTTAAATTACTAACACCTATAGTTTAATTATTCAATTCTAGTGTAGCTGTTTTTATATTTCTAGACTATATTGCGTAGGTATGATTTGTAATTTACAAGGCGGAAGAAGGCGTCGATGGGGGTCCATCGACAACTGATGACAACGCAGTAAATTCAAATTATAACAAGCATATAGTCTAGTTAATATAAAACAACTACACTAGTATTTGCTTATATCATTATATGAAAATAGTAACTTAAATTATACTAAATATCTATATTTAATTAGCTTAATTATTATTAGACCATGTTATAATTTAGAGTAGTTTTTTGCATGGAGGAAAGATACTTGGGAAAAGCAAAATTTTATTATAAGAATAATAATGCTCCTAAACCAAACACACCCAATCATATAGGTGCAACTATTCTGATTTTTAACAAAGGAAAGGTTTTGCTGGAATCACGCACAGATAGTGATCGGTGGGCTTTCATAGGTGGAGGTTTATTCCTTACAGAAACACTAATGGAATGCGTCATACGAGAGACGAAAGAAGAAACTGGGCTACAGCTACAAGAACATGCTATTGTGTTCAAAAAGCTATTTGATGATCCTTCAATTATCATAGAATACCCAGATGGGAATATCATTAGAAGCATGATGGCGGTATATCAAACAGAATTAAAAGAAGAACCTACACTTCAATGTAGCGAAGAGTCAAAGGAATTGCGATTCTTCACTCCAGATGAGCTCAAAACAATAAATATTGTAGAGACTCATAAACCGATTTTAGAAGAATTCTTTCCAGAAGTGTTTATTAAAGAACAGTAATAATATATGTAGCCCACGGGTGATAACCCGTGAGCTACATGTAAAAAACATTACAAAAAAGGCCATGGGCCAAAGCCCACAGCCTTCAAAAATCAAAGAATAATAATTCAATTAAACTATATCAAAACACTCTATCTCTCTTATCTTGTACTACTTCTATACTGAACTGGTGTCATACCATATTTCTTTTTGAACAGGCGGTTGAAGTGCTCAACATTCTGATAACCAGCAGCTTCTGCTACCTTTTCAACCTTCATGTTACCATTTCTAAGAAGTGTACTTGCCTTCTTAAGTCTTATCTTCTTAACATTCTCACCAAATGTAGCGCCAGATTTTTCCTTGATATACTTAGAAAGATATGGCTTTGACAGATAGAACTGCTGTGACAGATCATCAAGTGTAACTGTCAGATAGTTCTCCTGAATATAGTTTACAATCTGATTGATACGCTCATCCTTACTGTCTGTAATTTCCTTAACAGAATCAACCTGATTTACAGCTACTACAAGTGCGTTAATAGAAGACCTGATAATATCTTCATCAATACCAACGCCCCAGTACTTCTTGCCGTTACATGTAATTCCTACATATGTGCAAGCTTTAGAAGATGAACCTCTAGAAAGAGCATGCTCTTCATATGTTGATAATTCATAGCTTACATTAAAGTACTGCTTGATTGCATTACTAACAGCATCGAGACGACCATTACCATTTGCTTCAATTACATGTTCCTTACCAGCATGAGAAATAGTAACCTCTGTGAGGATTCCATCTACCTGTTTGAAGTGAACATCTGTAATCTGGAATACACCTTCATTATGTACATACTTATCTTCAAATATCTGATAAATACGTGCTGGTGAAAGTTCCGCATGCTCTCTGTCTGAAATGTCCTTGATTGTATAGCTGACATCTGACTGCATATCCTTTGGAACCATCATTCCATAGTTAGTCTTCAGGATGAAGCTTACGCCGCCCTTACCAGACTGGCTATTGATACGGATAACATCACCATCATACTCTCTTCCAATATCCTTAGGATCGATTGGCAGATATGGAACTGACCAGAGTCCCTTATCCTTACCAGCATCTCTGAATGCAAATCCCTTGGAAATAGCATCCTGATGTGATCCAGAAAAAGCTGTAAATACAAGCTGTCCAGCATATGGCTGACGCTCAAATATTCTCATTCTTGTAAGACGCTCATAAGTATCTGCGATTTCCATAAGATTGCTGAAGTCAAGCTCTGGATCAACGCCATGTGAATACATATTAAGCGCAAGTGTAACGATATCAACGTTACCTGTTCTCTCTCCGTTTCCAAAAAGAGTTCCTTCAATTCTGTCAGCACCAGCAAGTAAGCTGAGCTCAGCATCAGAAATACCGCAGCCTCTGTCATTATGTGGATGAACAGAAAGAGTAACAGCATCTCTGTACTTCATATTTTTACTTAAGTATTCTACCTGTGTTGCAAATACATGAGGCATTGCAATCTGTACAGTTGTAGGAATATTGATAATAACTTTGTTTTCTTTAGTAGGTTTCCAAACATCAAGAACTGCATTACATACATCAAGTGCATAATCAACTTCTGTTCCAGGGAAACTCTCTGGTGAATACTCAAATGAGAAATTACCATTTGTCTCTTTTGCAAGCTTATCAAGAAGCTTAGCTCCATCTATAGCTATCTGCTTGATTTCTTCCTTGTCCTTTTTGAATACCTGTTCTCTCTGAGCTACAGAAGTAGAATTATATAAGTGGATGATTGCTCTAGGAGCTCCCTTAACTGCTTCAAAAGTTCTCTTAATGATATGCTCTCTTGCCTGAGTCAAAACCTGTACTGTAACATCATCAGGAATCATGTTCTTCTCGATAAGAGTACGGGCGAACTCAAACTCAGTCTCAGAAGCTGCAGGGAACCCAATCTCTATTTCTTTGAAACCTAGATTAACAAGCATAGTAAAGAACTCAAGCTTTTCATCAAGGCTCATAGGCTCAATGAGTGCCTGGTTTCCATCTCTTAGATCTACGCTACACCAGATTGGTGGATGATCAACATATTCCTTCTGAACCCAATCATAAGTGCACTTAGGTGGCATGTAATATTGTCTCTGATATTTTTCAAAATTCTTCATCGTGCTCCTCCAGTTGTTAAATCTATTTTCAACATTTTTTATCAAGTTAGTTGATATTAATTATCATAGCATTTTATAAAAATAAAAACAGTGACAAATTTAATCATTTTTATTGATTAAAATTAATGTCACTGTTTAAATTTACTTCTTATATCTTGATTTAATTTTATCAATTCCTATATATGCACTGTTTTACTTTTGTTATAAGATCTGTTTATATAAAAACATATATGAAACTGCAAGCAATATCATAACTACTATAATACCCATTTTCTTTATAGCCTGTCGTCTCTGATCATCCTGATTTGAATACATTACAAACTCCTATTTCATAATAATCACATGATTTTCTTGTCTAATTCTTATATTGATATACTCTTCGCATCCTTGATATATGCCCTGGTATACAACACAATAATATCGCCTGCCTGCAGCTCAAGATCTCCTCTCGGAATTATCGTTTTATCATCCCTTCTGATACTGACTATAAAGGTCTGTCTGGACATATCAAGATCTTTGATCATCTGATTAGTCCAAGGATGAGTTTCCTTGAGCTCAATCTCTTTAAGCGAAACATTCCAGTTACTCTTAAAGCTTTCAGCCCCCATGATTATAGAATCATTTTTTTGCAGAATAACATCTCCCCTTGGAACAATTATATCGTCAGCCCTCTGAATAGCCGCAACTATTATATTTCTAGGAAGAGACAGTTCTGAAATCCTGTGCCCGATACATGCATCAGTATCTTCAAGGTCAACCTTGATAAAATGTATATCTCTTTCTCCTGCCTGATCGCTGATACTCTTAAATTTACTATACTGTTCAACGAATCCGGCTGAAATAATACCAGTTGGAATAGCAACTGCGCCAACTCCAATAAATGTTATAACAACGCCAAGCGCCTTGCCAAGCGGCGTTATCGGATAGATATCACCGTATCCGACTGTCAGAAGTGTAGATGCTGCCCACCATATTCCCGTAAGGGCATTATCAAATACTTCCGGCTGAGCCTCATGTTCAACACTATACATACAAAGGCTTGCAGATACCATCAGCATCACTATGATAAAAATGGATGACAATAGCTGCTGCGCTTTACCTCTAATAACTTCTGTAATTACATTAAGTGAATCATAATATGCATTTACCCTGAACAGCTTGAATATCCTCATAACTCTGAATATTCTAAACGCAACCGCTCCACCTGGGAAGAAAAATGGCAGATAATAAGGGATAAATGATATAAGATCTATTATTCCTGAAAATGATGTCACATATTTTATGATTGCAACTAATTCAGTTTCATTTGGATATTTAAATGTAGCAGTATATATTCTAAGCACATAATCTATTCCAAAAAAAGCTACAGTAATAGCTTCTAGATGATTAAATATCGTACCGTAACTGGAGGCTAAATTATCAAAAGTTATTAAAAAGCCTATTAATATATTGATTACTATGGCTGCCATATTTATGATGTCATAACTCCTTCCGAGCTTATCTTCATCATATCCTACTTCAACCATTGTAAATATTGTTCTACGAAATTTTTTACTGAACAAATTTATCGTATTTATCATATTCACCCCAACAAATATTTTTGATGACATACAAACGACTTTTTATAATGTTATTATAGCATCATAAAAAGTCGTTTGTCTCAAATTATGTTTGTAGCTATATCTGTCCCTTTTCTCTTAGATAATCAAGAAAAGCAGTACAGCCTTTTACCAAGTCATCATAAGTATCATCGAACTTACCAGAATACCATGGATCAATAACAGATCTGTTGTCTCCAGAGTATTCTAGTAGCATACGCATCTTGTCTCCTGCCTTATGGCCAGTCATGCGCTCCATATTACGCATATTCATGGTATCCATTCCAATTATATAGTCATAGTAATCATAATCCGATTTCTGTAACTGGACTGCTCTCTTACCTTCGCAGCCAATACCATGTTTTGCCAGTTCCTGCCTTGCAGGAGGATACACAGGATTACCTACTCCATTCCAAATCTCTTCTGTACTGGTCGCCGCAGAAGCTATCTCAAACTCATCTGCAAGTCCTAAATTTTCAACCATATCTTTTAATATAAATTCAGCCATCGGCGACCTACATATGTTGCCGTGGCAGACGAATAATACTTTTATAGGCATTTCTTACCTCCAAAACCGCATCAAATTGCTTCAGTTTGCGCCAGTTTGCCAAGCTGCTGAAGCTTCAGTCATTTTACAGAAAAATGGGCCAAATGGCAAAGCCTGGCAAAGTGTGGCAAATCTTGGACGTGAATCGTAGTCAAAACGTAGTTTTTATGGGGGCATAAACTACTCGCCCCCCGGTTTGCAAGAGAGGGGGTGCATTTTTGCCAGATGAGATCTCCGTTCTCGACAATCTTCGAAATGGTTTCACTCTTAAACTCACTATAAGGGATTCCAATCTGTATTTCATACTTTCTCTCTTTCCGAAATATGAACATAGATCATATTTTCACTGTCTGTAACCCCGGCAATAGATCATTAAGAATATGATCAATATCAACACATTGGACTTCTTTTGCTCGTTTTAATGCCAAATCCGGATTTATCATCTGATCATACAAAGTCTTGTCTTGTAACATGGTTTCAATATCATAAACATTATGAGAGTATACACTGATAGGAGTTCCATTATCTAAAACCACCATTTTTCTTGGGTTAACGTTCCAGTAATCTCTAATCCCCCTATCATTTGTCACAAAAAACGGCAACTCTACTGTATGCGTGCTTTGATCATATAATGCCATTTCCTGCTCAACTATCCTCGCATGGTAAATATCCCAGACACTGTTTCTGACCGCAGCTTCCAGGCCGCCTTTAATGGACGAATGAAATTTTGCAAAAGTTCTTCCCACTGCCTTATCCCCTAGTAAATACAAAGATAAAAGATACAGCTCATTAGTAATAAGGCACTTTAACTCACTTAATGAAAACCTGACAAGTTCGTCGCACTTATCTTTTATTCTTTTATCAGCCTTAATCAGAATTGCTTTTATCGTAAGGCACAGCAAAAAGTTATACTGCCTTATCAGCGCAGCATCCTGACTCATTGATCCAACATTTTTATATTGGTCATAAAAGACTGTAAACCTGTCGGAAGTTTCAAATCCAGCAGGTAATCTTTCTCCAAAATGTTCAATTTCCATATATTCATAAAAAGACTCTATAGATTGTCGGAACAGACTCTCATCATAAGATTTACTCATTCGCTCAACTATGGAATTACCAATCTCAAGATCATATTTCTCGTTTTTGATATAACTTAAAAGATCAATCAAGTCAGATTTATCTTCTATCTTATGGCCTCGAAAACAATCATCAATTCTTGAAATCATATTAATGTCAAAATACGCTTTCCCGTAAACGTTTAGTTTCATCTCCGGATTTTGACCGTCAATGATCCAACATTTGTTGTAATCAGCTATCCCGCACATAAAATACTTCCCAAAAACTCTATCTTCAAACCCGTTGAAATTTGAAACATTCTCATCAAAAAGAACTATCTGAACGTTCCCAAGTAAATTCCTGTTCTCATTAACCAGAGCAATCTTTTCCACTGTTTTGTCACAATTAATGATCTGTTGAAGAATCATTCTCTGATCATTGTTCATTATGAGCACCTCCCAACCATCTTTTTTCGTCCCATACTAAAATACACAATTGTTTTTCGTTGCCTAATCCTGTTTTCACCCGCGTCGCTGACCTTATTAAAACCCGATCAGTCTCCGAGTATCTCGTCCCTCAGTGCTTAAAATTCCTCCATTGAGATCTTCTGATCCCCGAAAGTGAAGTCGCTGTTTTCGTCGTAGATATCGTTCTCGTTGTCCCATTACTCAGCAGAGAGGGTAAAAGAATCTTCGACCTCCCCTTTGCCATTGTAGCAGTCCAGAAAGTAGTTTTGTCTTCTGCAGTGGCAGATGAACAAAATCTTTATCATCTTAGTAAAAAACCTCTATTCTCACGTATTTACTGGCATTAAGCCTATTTTTGTCCAACGTATTTTTCTCATTTTCGTGGCAATCCTTGGCAATATTTGGCATATTTTGACCAGCAAAAGGTGCAAATCAGGGTGCAAAATCACTTGCATTGCACTGCCAAATATTTTCTTCCCCAAGTACCCTCATAAATATAGCAAATCCCTATTTTTTCCTGCTTTGTATTTTTGCTTCTTTTGCAACATCTTTTATGCTCTTCATATACTCTTCTTCAACAGGCGAAAGGGTTATCTCCTGGTATTTCCTGTATTCTTCCTTTGCTTTACTAAGAGCCTTTTCATGACTAACTTTCCCTGGTCCACTTAATAGTTTTCTATTTCCAGAAGTCAATATCGAATCAAGTTGATCAACATAATCACTCATGTACATAGGTTTATGCTCTATTGCATTAATCTCCGCCAAGTCAAAATAACCGGATACAAGATTATTTAAGATTTTTAATTCATCCTCTTTCAGATAATTCTTTGCGATTTCAATATCCTTAAGTGCTGGCAACTCACCCGCAAATGAAGTTAATCCCATAAATGGCTTTTCAGCATCTACTCTTTCATAAATCACTTCAGCTGCTGTATGACCATGTGCTGCATAGTGTAATTTATTCTGAACAATTTTGAAGAATTGGATTGACTCGTCACTTTTTGGATTGTAATCCACGCTAGTTGCATAAAGATCTAGAACCTGCCTATAAAGAACTTTTTCCGATGACCGGATATCTCTGATTCTATCTAATAGTTCTTTCCAATAATTACCACCGCCATTACCTTTCAGGCGCTCATCATCCATAGCAAATCCTTTAATGATATACTCCTTTAGTACAGAATTTGCCCAAATTCGGAACTGTGTACCACGCTTAGATTTAACTCTATATCCAACAGAAATAATAACATCCAGATTAAAGTACTCTATGTCTCTTTCAACTTTTCTTCCACCTTCGATTTGAACTGTTGCAAAAAATGCAACAGTTGCCTCTCTAACCAACTCTCCCTCTTTAAAAATCTTATTTATATGTCTTGAGATTGTTGATTTATCTCTCTGAAACAATTCTGCCATTTGATCGATAGTAAGCCATACTGTTTCATTTTGAAGATTTACATTAAGTTTCGTTAAGCCATCATCTGTTTGGTAGATGATAACTTCCCCATATTCATTCATTATATGAATACCTCCAACTAATATGTTTAGACAAATAAAAAAGTCTTTATCATCAAAACAAACTCATCTGTCCGTTCATGATCTTATAGTAGCCATGCTCTATCCTCTCATTACCCTCATGCGTCATTATTTCGAAGTTTGAAAGGTTCTGTGCCTTTATAACAAGCTTGATAACGCAATCAAAGCAGCCAACAACATCACTCTTATTGATATCCGACAGGCAAATCAACTGTACATTGAAGTGCTTTGCTATATCAAACATCGGCTTCAAAAGATGCGCTGAGGTTATTTTTCCAAAAGGATTATCAAGGATCAGCACACTCTTGACGTTTTTGCTGACAAGCCCTGCTGATGACCTGGTATAATTCATAAGTGTCAGTACCACTGAGAAAAATACCACAAATTTCTCTGCGCCGGAACTCTGTGTCAGTGTCTCCTCCCAACCCTTGTATACAGAGTTTGCACTGTTCATATCAATCTTGTAGACTCTGATTTTTATGGATTCCTGGCGTATATATTTATGAAGAAGCCTTTCACTTGATACTATAGTTCTGGCGCGTTTCTGGATCTGCTTTTCTTCCGCACCGCTTCGAAGGAGCTCTTTTATCTCATTAGCCCCCTGCTCAATCTCGGTCTTTATTGAAACCCTTGATGCTTCCTCAGATATCTCTTTTTCCTCGGGAAGATCCATTTTCACCATCTGGGTCTGAGGTTTACCTGCAAAAATATGCGCCTTTGAACTAGCTGCTATCATGCGAAGGTCAAGATACATCCTCTTTCCCTGATTCATGCACTGGTCCACAATGTCATTAAAGTCATTTTCAATCTCCCTCAGATCAGTCTCAATCCTGCTATTAATCTTCTCTATGGAAGCTGTCATTGTGCTTATGCTCTCGCTGACAGTATAGAGCCGGTCTCCCTTGATCCCTGAATCATCAAGCATCTCACCGATGGCACTGAGCTTATTCACTATTTCAGAAAGAGCTATGTCCTTAAACTCTGCTACTGTCGCTCTTATGTTACTCTTAAGCTTTTCTTTCTGATCCTGGAAGGTTTTCTCTACATGGATGAGATTATTATGTATAGATTCCCACTGAGCATCCGGTTTTTCGGAAAGTGTAACAATCTTTATTATGTCTCCGAACTGAATAGGCTTTAAGACGTCTCCTACTACTACAATAAGTTTATGGTAAGTATACTTAACAACCAGTTAGGTTAC
>CAMJFD010000058.1 GCA_946404845.1 uncultured Butyrivibrio sp.
TACAGTATTCCCATCTTGTCTTTATCATCTGAGCTTGAATGTATAAGAGCCTTTTCCATGCTATATACATACTGCTCTGGAACAATGCAGAATATTTTCTTATCTGCACTATCTTTTCTCTTATCCTGTATGCTGTTTATAATCCATGTAGTCTTACCACTTCCTGATCTTCCATATACAAATGTCAAATTACCCATTAATATCCCTCATCAATTTCAACACTGCTTCCGCTCTTACTCTTAGTTATAATGAGCTTTTTAGAAATTCGTTCTTTTAATTCTTCTCTGTGACTTATGATTCCTATCAGCTTGTTACTGCCAGACAGTCCTGTCAGCATGTCTATTGAATCAGTAAGTGACTTCTCATCGAGCGTTCCAAATCCTTCATCTATAAATAGAGTATCAATATCAATGCCGCCTGCACTTGCAGTAATTCTGTCAGATAATCCAAGAGCAAGGCTAAGTGATGCCTTGAAACTCTCTCCACCAGATAACGTATTTACAGGCCTCTTCTTACCTGTAAAGTTATCAAGAATATCCAGTGCCAGAGCCTTTTTGCCACTAATCTCTTCTTTGTCCTCATGCCTGTATAATTCATACTGATTATCACTGATAGGTCCAAGCCTTACATTAGCTGCAGCTATGATGCTTTCAAATCCTGCAGTCTGAACATACTGCTCAAAAGAAATCTTTGGCTTTCCCGCAAGATTTCCATTAACGAACTTATTAAGTTCATCCATAAGTCCTACTTTTTTAAGTGCATCTGCTGACTTTTGTGACTCTATTTCTATATGCTCCAGTATCTTTTTATTATTTTGTATTCTGTTCCTGATTTCACCAAGTCTGTCATTAATCTCATTTATACTACCAGAGATTTTTTCATATTCAGTACTTAATATCTCAGGATCTTTATATATTTTTCCCTCAGCTCGCTTTTTGGCTGATTCAATCTGAGCCTTATTAGCAGTCACCTTTTCTTTGTATTCATTTATTTCATTTTCAAATTTTCTAATAATTTCATCGCTGGTAAAGAGCCTTGTATACTCTTCATCCATCAGATTATATTTAGTTAACAGCTGATCTAGCTCTTCTTTTATCGCTTCAGCATCTTTTTCATATCTTGATTTGGAATTAGTTTTTTCCTGATACTGAGTTTCTAGCGCTATAACTGACTTTGCATAACTGTCTTTTTGCTTACGCTTAAGTTCTATTGTATTTATGATAGTATCAGCCTCTTTTTCCAGGCCATTTCTCTTTTTAACAGCTTCATCAAGTGATGCATACTCAAGTTCCGGAAGTGCTTCTATTGCAGTTGTATTAGTAGCTATATCAAGGTTTAACTGCTTTATTTTTTCCTCTATATCATTCTTATTATCAGCTATATGATTTAGATTAACTTCTGCTTCAGGTAGTTTCTCATCTCTAAGAGTCTGTAATTCTTTTGTTTTAGCATCAAGATCTTCATACTCTTTTGTTACTATAGCCTGCTTCTCACTAAGATAATTACTGATAGTGCTTATTATCTTCTCAGCTTCCTTGATATCATCTGTGTAATTTAACTTATTATCAGTAATAACTTTATTATAGCTACTACACAGTTCTTCTTCTGCCTGAATAATACTATTTGTCTTTTCCTGATACTTAACATTTGTAGCTGTTACATTTCTAAGGGCGTCTTCTTTTTTGGAACCTAAAGTGTTCTCTTCCTCTTTTAACTGCTCTAATGTTTCTTCACTCACATATTCCTCTGGAAGACTTGCCAGCTGCGGATGATGAATAGCTCCGCAAACAGGACATGCCACTCCGTCTTCAAGTCCCTGTGCAAGTATTCCTGCCCTACAGTTTTCCAGAAGCATCTCTATATGCTTTCTCTCTTTGCTCTTTGCATCATAGTCTGCTCTTGCCTTGTTAAAAATGTCCTGTTCTTTGGAGAGCTTTATCTCAAGCTTTTTTAATTCTACAAATTCTACACCAAATAAAACATCTGCCTTTTGGATCAGCTGTTCTATATTTTGCAGATAGTTTCTACATTCTACAAACTTTGCAGGAGCATCTGTCAGCAATTTAATCTTTTCATTTATATCTTTTACAGCTGCCTCCTGCTGTTTATATTTCTCATTAACTGTTGTTAGCTCTGATTCTGATATATTCTTGGCTTTCTCAAGTTCCTTACTCTCAGATATCAGTTTATCCCTTCGCTCATACTGATCTTCCTGAGATTTCATTTTTTCAGCCTGATATTTATAATTGTCAGCTTCTGACTGTCTATTAATAATACTCTCGAATTCTTTTACAGCCTTTTCAGAGTTTGCCTTTTCAGTTTCTATAGTATCTGTCAGGTCTGTAAGCTCTTTAACAAGAGCATTTATATTATCATCTGCTTCTTTCTTTTTAGAATATACCGGCCTTATTATATGAGAAGCTGTTTTGACTTTTTCCATTACTTTTTCATTTTTGATAATAGCTTCTTTTCTCTCGTCTATCTTACTTCTTTCTTCCTGCAGATTCTTAAGTTCTTCAAGTATCTTGTTATCGGCCTGGGCCTTGGTAAGCTCAGCATTCTTATCCTCTGCTGCTTTTCTTGCAACATCCAGTTCTTTAGCAGCCTCTTCCTCTATAGCAGCATCTTCCTGAAGCATGCCATTAATGCACTCTTGCATTACATCAGTCTGACCTGCTATGCCATCCTTACTATTTGCATCCTGGATAGTCTTAACACTATCAGCATATTTACTATCCTCATTTACAAGGACACCATCAAAATACTGATTAATACTTCTTTCTGTTTCAGCGAGCTCATCTTTTGAATCCCTATATTTGCGGCTCATAATTTCGCCCATCTTTTTATATTTCTCTGTGGCGAACAGCTTCTGCAAAATCTTACCTCTTTTATCAGAATCGGCTTCCAGTAGCTGCCTGAATTCGCCCTGAGCAATCATGGATATCTGTTTGAACTGATCATAATCAATTCTGAGTATGTCATAAATAGCCTTATTGACCTGATTAAGGCCAGATACAGGCTTGTCATCAGCAGGATATAGAACTGCTTCTGCAGCTCTAAGAGTCTGACCTTCGCCTCTTTTCTTATTAGCCAGGTAGGCTGGTGATCTGTGAACCCTATACTCTTTGCCCTGATGAGTAAAAATAAAATCAACATACGTATCTGTATCATAATCCGCATAATCACTTCTAAGAGTATCTGCAGGTTTATCTCCACTTGACTGTCCAAAAAGCGCAAAACTGATTGCATCAAAAATAGTGGTCTTACCCGCTCCGGTATCACCAGTTATAAGGAAAAGTCCATTTTCTCCAAGCCTTCTAAATTCTATAGTTTCAACTCCGGCATATGGTCCGAAGGCGCTCATTTCTATACTAATTGGTTTCATTTAAATTATTCCTGCCTCTCTTGCTGCTTCCTTCAGGATTTCCCATTCTGCATCCTCAGGATCATCTCCATACATATCCTTATAAAAATCACCTATAAGTTCCTCAAATGTCTTGGACTCTGCATAATCATTAAAATCCATATTTCTAAGTTCTCTACTATGCTTGTTATCATAATCAAGTTTCATAGCATATGGATACACCTGATGTATCCTACCCATAGCATCTGGTACTGTATTCTCATCTGTAAGGGTTACATAGATATAATCATCTGTATCAGTAACATTTAACGGATTTAGAAGCTGCTCAATAGTACCTTTTATATGTCTCATATCTCTGAGAGGCTTTAATTCAACGAGTTCTATATCACACTCACCTTTGTTCTTAAGTGTTATGACAGGAACGCTCTTATTATTATTTATTTCGCTAAGAGAGTATTTGAGAGGCGAGCCACTGTATCTGACTTCTTCTCTTCCAACTTTCTGAGGTCTGTGTATATGGCCAAGTGCCACATAATCAAACTGATCAAATGCTGATGCTCCAACTTTTTCTACTGTTCCAACTGTATCCTCTCTTATGATTTCTGAGCCAGATAGCATTGGATCAGCACTGCCTGCTGTTACGAACTGATGGGCCAGAATAACATTTCTCCTGCTCTCATCAATATCGCAGGTAGAAATAGCTGCTCTTACTGCCTTATCATATGTATCTGTATCAAGTTCAGGGTGGAAATGCGCAACCTGAGAAGCCTTCACAAATGGAAGGCTATAGAAATCAACCTCACCATATTCATCTGTAAGTGTAACCTTAGGAATTACGCCGTCATATTTTCCTGTAATATAGACTCCTCTTGCTTCGAACAGCTTACTTCCAAAGTGAAGTCTGTCATCTGAATCATGGTTGCCACTTATAACAAGTACCTTCACATTTCTGCCTGCAAGTTCTGCGAGAAAAAAATCAAAAAGATTGACAGCATCCTCACTAGGTACGTTTTTGTCGTATACATCTCCCGCTATCATAACCACATCTATACCGCGCTCATCAACTATTCCCAATAGTTTCTCCAGAATATATCTCTGATCATCTATCATTCTGAATTCATTTACGATCTTACCAAAGTGAAGATCTCCAAGGTGCATAAGTTTCATTTCTAATCCTCATTTTTTTCTATTAAATAAAGAAGCCAGTTCCCTGTTAAGGGTCCTGGCTGGCTAATGCTATTTTTTTAATTTCCTAAGCACATGCCTCCAAGCTTTCCGTATAAACTTACCACATGTGATGTCCAATAAACTTCCCACCTTCATAAAAGGTGTAATTTTTTTCATATAAAAATGCTGGAATTCATCCAGATGACTTACCAGATACTCTGGATAGTCATTACCTATTTCTACTCTTTCAAACTTTGCTTCTCTGCCAAAAATGTCTTCTCCCAAGATCAAATGATCCATCGTCTCTTTGAGAATCTCTTTGTCATTATATTCCTGATGAGCTGCTGCAACTACCTTGACACCAATACGCTTTGCAGGATTAGTCTCATTATGTCCGCCCATATATCCAAAATGCCATCCTCCATCAGCAACTCTGACAGACCTTGGATCTTCTGGCTTTACCAGATCTCTTAATCTTACGATACCTTCTTCTGGAATATTCTTGATACTGCAGACCTTTGTACCAAGCCACTTTCTGTCACTACGTGCTATCTCAGGGAAGTCTCCTGTAATAGACATAAGGCTTCCAGATGTCTCTTCCATATTCATAAACGCATAGAAGTTACGCTGTGCCAGGTGATACACCTTATCAGTATCAAAATGTTCTGTAATGTCTTTTATCACCTTTGGATCAGGTATTTCATCAAGATCACCAAATATAATAACATCGTCCTCTTTGGCATCCTTAAGTCCCTGTATCAGCTTGTTCTTCTGGAAATAATCTCTTTCATGAGTAAGAGCCTCTACAGGAGAGTCATCTACAACTATATAAGTAATCCTGTCCAAAAATTCTGCAAACATCTCTTTATTCTGCTCAAAGCATAGTTCTTTGGGCTGACCTGAAAATGTCACTGTTGATTCTTCTATAATAAATCTGTCAACCACATCAGACAGTACATTTAATCTGACTTTCAATATATCCAGTTCGTTAAAAAAAGGAAAACAATCGTATACCATAAATACCTCTATATCACTCTACATTATGAGCTTTTTTCCACTTATCAGTTCTTCTCCAGAATAAAAGCGGTCTTATACACATTTTAAGCCTCTTGTATGGGCTATAGAATCTTGGATAATTCTCATTTTCTCCCCACCATTTGTGGAAAAGAAATGGCTCAACCCCTTTATTCTCTGGAAGCGGATGTTCTCTTCCGAATCTGACTGCAAGTTCGAATGGCGCCCATTTAAGTCCATGTGCTTCCATCTCATTCTTGCTATGACAGCAGATAAAAATATCTTCATTATAAAATCCGTCATATACCTTAACCCAAGGCAGATCATGCTCTTTAGGAAAGGCCATAAGTCTCTTACTTCTGATTGATACGCTGTTACCCACTCTGCATATATTGCCCTTACTATCTCTGTAAGCATAGTCATTTTGTGGAAGTGGCCATGGTGAACCTATATAATCGTAATTCAGGAATTCATCTGTCCATTTATCAGGGTTTACTATAAATCCATCAGAATGAACTATAAGTGCAAAATCAGTATTAATATAATCTGCAAGCTCATAGGTCATCTTGTAATTGAATTTATCTATATTATCAAGCTTGGATGTATGACAATATCTAATTAACTTTGGAAGATACCAAGGACGGTGATCTGTAATAAGTACAACATCACCGAATTCGATACCGCGCATGCTATATTTAAGTGCCTGCACAGTTTCATATATATTTACACTAGTCATAGCTGCCAGTGTTACATTTGGCAGCTTTAATTTCTCATTCCCCACGGAACTCCTCCATAATCAATATTGGAATTTCTTAATAATACCAAGTCTTCTGCCAAGAGATCTAATGATCTTCTTGCTATAGAAAACTCCATATATACATTTTCTACGAATAATCTGACATACATATCTGACTTTGCCAGGTCTTACATTCTTTCTGGCATACAGACGTGATGTCTTTTTGTACTCTTCATATTCTCTGCGGCATTCATCTGCAGTGAACATACGGCCTTTGCGGTCCATATAATTAAAAAAGCTATAAATATTCTGTTCTGATGACCAGAATCCATCTGATACATTATGTCTTGCCCAATATTTAGGAGCAATAATATATTCAACGGTATCACTAGTCATAGCAGGTAATATTGCAAAAGATGAATTGGACAAAATAAGATATTTGGCATTTTTTACAGTTACATAATCTCTTCCCATATCAAAATGGTGAGATTCAACTTCTGGAAGAACCTTTCTGGCTGCTTCCTCGTCCTCTGTAACTACCATGAATTCCATATCAGGTCTTATTTTGCGCATATTCTTCATGGCTTTTAAGAAATAGCTTCTGTCCAGATAAAGAGATGGCTCATCTGTATACTCTCCGCCTCTCATGTTAATGATGCATAGATTATCTCTGGAATATTCATATGAATCATACTCAGGCTTTACATGAAACCACTTCTTAATCTCTTCTCTATACTTGCCAAAATAATCCTCTGACTGCATATTTCCATAGATAAGTGTATTATCAGCTACTTTTCTTAGATTATCATCTGTTCCGCTTATATAACATCCCAGCCTCATATCATGCTTGGATGTACCTATGTAGAATCTGTCATCAGCTTCTACCAGCTTGTTGTAACCAGCCTTCATCTCTTCGGTGATATCACCTCCAAGATCTATATCCATGAAATACATTCCTTTATTGCTGTGCATATTATTGGCAAACTGTTTCTGATTAGCAGTTCCAAATTCACATCCGTTCTCTATAGCTATACACTTTGCTGTTATAAGGCATAGGAGCTGGTTACCTAGACCAAAGCCCTCTATAAACTCTGTTCCAATCATTATTTAATCCATTTCTATATCTAATTATTCAATATTTATCCCAGTTTCTGCATTCTGTCTGTATAAATGTCATGCATTGGCTTATTGTTGAACCATCTGTCTGGTGCAAAAATAGTGCCTTTACCATTTTCTGTAATCCACATTGACCACCAGCTAAAACTACTATTAGCCATGATATGATGCTTACAGCTACTCATAAGGAGCATATCTACACTATCTGGCTTTTCCTCATCCAGTATTACATTAGTAAATCTGTCTCCAAATATATGTGTCTTTGCCCACTCCTTGTCATCTGTAAATACAAAGAAATGAGCCTTTGGATATTTCTCAATTATTCTGTCAATTGCACCTTTATAATAATCGCAGGTACAAATATTACCATGTGTTTCTATAGTACCAGGATCCAGATAATCACCTCGTCTTACATGAATGCTGACTGATTCTGTCTCTTTAATCATTGTATATACATCCCATGACTCTTTTTTGGACAGTACATCACCTGGTTTAATCACGAATTCATGGCGAAGCTCACGTCTAACACTCTCATCTGGGAAGTATTTCTCTGACTGCCAGTATCCTACAAGATATGCATCTTCTAGCTCCAGCACATTCTTGTCAAAGTCAGCACTTTTTTCCTGATATTCAAGTGTCTTCCTGCCTGTGATTTTCCTTCTGATGCGGCTAAAAATATCCATCTTGGAATCTGTAATATCTATAACTTCCTGCCTTGTGGCTCTGTCATATTCAATTCCAAACGTGGCAGTAAGAGCAGGAACTCTTTTCTGTTCCTCCTCATAACCTTTTACATCATCAATTTTTACTTCGCGTCCAAGTGCCTTCAGCTGCTTGTACAAAGCATACTGAAACATCTGGTTTCCCAGTCCTCCACTTAATTGGATGATTATCATCTATATTCTCCCTCACAAGTACTATTAACGCAGTTACCTCGCCTTTTTGGCCAGCTTGGTCTTTGCATGATTTTGTCTTATCGGTAATACAATGTTGTCATTTAAATCCATAAATATATTATACAATACCGGACTTTTCAGAAAAAGATTCATTCTGAGCTTTTGATGCTTGTCGCAAACTCTGCAGCTATATATATTATCATAATCCTTGCGGCATCCATTAATAACATCGGAGAGCTGCTTCATAATATTCTTCTGTTCCTCTGCCTTAGCTGCATCTTTTGTCCTAGCTGCTGTTCTCCTTGCCTCTGTATATAAGAGAAGAAGCTTTTTATAAGTATAATATTTATGAGTATACATCAGATCTTTTCTGCCCAATGATTCAAGATATGCATCTTTATCCATATAAGCCGGAATCTGATCAGTCAGAATCGCTTTAGTTACTCCGCGATTCATTATGCTCTCTTTTCTATCCACAGTATAATTATAAAGCGGTGTATCTATATAGCAGGCTTTTTCTGCCTTTGCAAGGACCTTGGTTGTAAAAACCATATCCTCATATCTCTTATGTTCCGGCATACGTAATCTGCCAATCAATTCTTTTGTACACAGCTTGTTCCAAACAGCATTCTGTATAACATACTGTTCATCCTCTTCTACATAACATGTAAGTAGCTCATTCTTATCCATAACAGCTACTATACCATCTACGTTAGGAGACTCTTTTCTGGTATCATCAGAAAGTTTCTCCCTATATCTGCATACACTTATGTCTGTTCCAAATTTAATAAGTCCAGACAACATCATTTCTATCATCTTGGAATGAATGGTGTCATCCCCATCAACGAAGGCTATGTACTTACCAGTTGCAGCTGATATTCCACTGTTTCTGGCACCGCCTCTTCCCGCATTTAACTGATGTATAACTCTGATTCTGCTATCTTCAGCTGCAAGTTCATCAAGTATGCGTCCTGTAGCATCTTTTGAACCATCATCAACTGCTATAATTTCCAGATTTTTATAGGTCTGGTTCATTATAGATTTCATACATCTTTCTATATATTTTTCTACATTGTAACAGGCTATTATCACTGAAACTGTATCTGCCTGTCTGTCTATACTGATTTCAGGAATATGATAATCCTCAAACTTCTGCATTATCTCTCCTCTATTATTTCTTTTTAATATCTTCAAGCCATGCCTGGAACATTAATATGTACCAGATCTGAATTCTCCAGATGCCTCTGTATTTGAAGTCATCCCAGATTTTCCATACTATTTCCTCATCCAGATAGCCCTGTTCTCTAAGTGTATCCCTGTCAATGAGACTTTCAGCCCAGTTCTGAAGCTCTTTTTCCTTAAGCCATTTATCAATAGGAATAGAAAATCCCTTCTTGGGTCTGTCCATCATCTCCTTTGGAACATATCGGTAGAGAACGTCTCGTAATACCTTTTTGCCCACTTTCTCATCACGCAGATATTCTATTGGAAGCGTCCATGCAAATTCTACAACGTCTCTGTCCAGCATAGGTACACGTGATTCAAGAGAAACAGCCATAGATGTTCTGTCTACCTTGACCAGAATATCATCAGGATGATACATGAGCATATCAAGAAGCATTACTTCATGATTTACTTCATTCATGAATCCTTTTGGTATCTGCATAGGTTTGTAAGCCAGCTTGCTATTAGTAATAGCTATTCTGTCTGTAAGCGGATCTGTATTGAGTTCTATTCTGTGCAAATCTGCCGGTGTCCTGGCAGCCAGAAGCGCACTCTTAATCCTTATAATATCCTTTTTAGATGCAGGGCTTGCCAGCAAAGCTGCTGATACAGCCTTTCTGACTGGATATGGTACGTTACCCATTTTGCCCCAGATTCTGCTGATTGATTCATATGATGTATATCCGCAGAATAATTCATCACCACCATCACCACTAAGAGAAACCGTTACATGGTCTCTTGTCATCTTACTTACAAGATATGTTGGTATCTGAGATGAATCAGCATATGGTTCTCCAAACATATTTGCCAGCTTAGGTATTACATTTTTGGCATCACTTTCTGTAATATACAGTTCAGTATGCTCAGTTCCAAGATGCTTTGCTATTTCTGCTGCATAAGTTGCTTCATTATAGCCTTTTTCATCCATACCAATTGTAAATGACTTAACCTTACCGTGGTCAAGTGACTGCATAAGAGACACTATTGTAGAAGAATCTATACCAGCTGAAAGGAATGCACCTACTGGTACATCAGCTACCATCTGTCCCTTTATTGATTCCTTAAGAAGTCTCTCAAGCTCTGCAGATGCTTCTTCAAAGCTTCCCTTAAATGGGTTATCCTGTCCTTTTTTTGCAGCATCCATCATTGACCAATATGTTCTGATCTCGTAACCATATTTAGAAAGGCTTCCATCACCTGTTTCAAGCGGGTTAAAATATTTAAATGGTGCATTTATTGTCAGTATCTTACCAGCTTCTAACTTGTAAACATCCTTATAGATTGTATATGGAGCAGGTATATATCCGTTTTCAAAATAAATATCGAGAACTTCACTATTAATAGGATTATTAAAATCTGATATTTCTCTAAAACAACCTATATCAGATGCAAATGCAAATATTCTGCCAGCAAATCCATAATATAAAGGCTTCTCACCTACTCTGTCTCTTGCAAGGCTCAGTACCTTTGACTCTCTGTCATATACAGCAATTGCAAACATACCTTTACACATCTTAAGAGCTGCTTCCATTCCGTAAGCCTCTATGGCTTCTATGAGAACTTCTGTATCGCAGGTACTCTTAAATGTACTTACCTTTTTATCCGCAATGAGCCTGGCCTTAACTTCAGGCGCATTATATATTTCTCCATTATATGAAATGACAAGTCTGCCACTATGTGACAGCATAGGCTGCGCACCATTTTCTGACAGATCCATAATGGACAGTCTCTTATGTCCCAGAACAACACTGTCATCTTCATTAGTCCATGTTCCATCGGCATTTGGTCCTCTGTCATTCATATGAGTTTTCATTTTTTCTATATCATTTTTCCAATCACCTATGTGATTGCAAAATCCAGCTATTCCGCACATATATTTTTTCCTTTATTGTATGTTGTGATTCATATTCCAGGCGAATATACACCTATCATGCACTTCTATAAATGAACATTTATCATTATACACTATTTTAGATTATATTAACCCTTTTTTTAGATTTCGCTTTACGCTGGTATGCTAAAATTGTTATACGGAGAATTATTACCGTAATAACGAATATTCAGGTATATGTCTTTTTGATCAGAACTTTTTAGTAGGTTTATATATGGGTGAAGAATTATTTAAGGGTTTTGTAGCTGAAAACGAAATCCGCATGAACATAGCTCTCAACAAATTCATATGGATGTGCAGTTTTGTAGGTCCTCTTGTAGCAATCGGAATATACACCGGTTTTTATAATTATGTAACTTACTTTACAGCTATAATGGTAACTCTTGCTGTAATATTACTTGCCACAATACATACAGCCATTATACGCAGAAAGCCTTATAGCCGTATTGCCAAGTATCTTCTGTTCCTGGGAATTCAGTTTGTCATAATACTATTCTCTCTGGCACATGCAAGAATATCTATTTCATATTTCCTGGTAGCAATGCTGAGTCTGATGTTTCTGAATAGAAAAGCATATTATATAGCTTCTGCGATCTGTTATGTATCTATGCTGTTCTGTTCTTATGTAACATCTGTCTTCTGGTCAGCAGACAGTATCAGTATGCCCCGCAGAATATGGCTATCAGAAGTACTGGGAGCCTACACTGTAGAATTTGTCATCATGTTCACTGCAGGATGTATTATTAGCTTTTCAACCATATATTATATAGAAACAGTATATTCATCTCAGATATTAAATAGCGCCAAGGATACAGATAACTATTCAGATCATCTGACAGGACTATGGAATGAAAAATATCTGTCCAGATCATACGACAAATATGTGGTCATCCAGAATCATACTGGTGCACTCATCTTAATAGAAATTGATAACCTAAAAGAGATAAAAGATAAATTCGGAAGTTCTGAAGGAGATCGTGCATTGATAACATTTGGTAACATTCTTGCATCAACCTTCAGACTTAATGACAATGCTGTAATATCTCGTTACGGAGATGACAAATTTGCCGTTTTAGTGCCTCAAATCGAGAGTGAAGAAGAATTAATTCCATGTATAGAAAGATTACAGGAAAATATTCACAGAACTCTGCAAAATGATAACAATTTAAACACAATTACCGTCTCAATAGGTGCCGCTTTCGGTATCAAAAATGGTATCTACTACCATGAAGTTTTCTCAAATGCCACAAAGGCTCTGCGCTTCGTAAAAGAAAATGGTAGAAACGGATACCAGGTTTTCCATAAATAAAAAAAGTAAAATATTTTAATTATTTCAAATAACAGTATCATTTTTAACGTGATACTGTTATTATTATGTTATTGAGATGCGCTTTTTCGTGAATTGTTTAATATTTATAGAAATTTTTAAAGATTTTCGAAAGAAACTCTTATTTCAAACTTAAGTTTTCTGTTTTTTGTAGATTTTCGAATTTAAAGTGTTTTATAATCTCAATGTTGTTTAAATACTAGTTTGAGGTGGCACATTTTGAAAAACAATATTTCTTTTTTTAAAAAATTCATTTATCTTTTGTTAGTAATTGTATTATTATCAAATAATTCTAGTGAAGTTCAAGCAAAAACTAAAAAAGTAACAGTAAAAGGATACTACAGTCAGACAGATGCAAGAACAATGCTTTCATCTATAAACGATTTAAGAACAGGTGATGAATCCTGGTACTGGAACGGCAGTAACACATATAAAGTCCAGAAATCAAATCTTAAGGGACTCAAGTATGACTACACTCTTGAGAAGATTGCAATGACAAGAGCTATTGAAATTGCAGTTACATTTTCTCACACAAGACCAAATGGTAAGTCATGCTGGACAGCATATACCAAGAAACTTAAGAATTCTGCAAAGGGTGAAAACATAGCTGCCGGATACGATACAGTCGAAGAAGTATATGAAGCATGGGAAGAAGAAGACGAAAAATATAACGGTCAGGGACATCGTAGAAATATGCTCAGCCAGTCTTTCAGATATGTAGGAATAGCTCATGTAGTAATCAAAGGAAGAGATTATTGGGTACAGGAATTCAGCTCCAAAAAGGGAAGCACATCCTATACATCTCCAAAGGAATCTGGATTTAAAGCAAAAATCAAAAAAGTTACAAAGTAATAAATAATCCCACTACATATGTAGTGGGATATTTTTTATTTCCTCTCAAATCCTTCATCCTGATCTTCGTAACATTCTACAAATCTCGCTCTTTTTGATGGTTCCATACCACCGATCATAAGATGAGGTGTTGCTCCAAATTCATTTATTCTAAAGCTTACAATACCTTTTTTTCTCTCCTCAGTATAAATACTGGTAATTGCTGTTGGCGCTGCGCATAGACCATGCCACAGAATCATTGGAGATACATTTAATAATCTTGATAACAGAACTACTTCTACACCAAAATGGCAGAAAAAAGCAATCGTATCATGATTTGACTTAACTGCTCTATAATACATTCCATCACGGGCATAACCATTCTCTTCCAAAAGCTTGTCAAATTCACCTATTACCCAGTCATACTCACTCTTGGCATTCCCAGCCTTCATAACATCTGTATCTGTCCATGTATTAAGATCATAATATTTAGGTTCACTGGTCCAAACATCCGTATTCCAGTCCCAGCAGATTTTGTCATCATTATCAGGATGAGATATTCTGGCTTCAAATTCTCTAAGCCACTCGTATGTTGTTCCTTCCATTCCCAGTCTTTCAAGACATACCTGTGCTGTTCTGGCTGCTCTGCCCTTTGGAGATACATAAGCTCTGTCTATATTGTACTTACCTATTATATCTGCAAGAAGTGCAGCTTCTTTTTCTCCTCTTTCTGTAAGAGTATCATTAACGTAATCTGGATCTCCATGTCTTACTATAATTATTCTCATCTATATAAGTTCCCCTTGTTTTTTTTGCAATTAATATTCCCAGGTAATAGCATCACTTATCTTCTGACAGAATAATTCCAGGTTCTTCTGATCTAACTCATCAAATCTGTCAAACTCTGTACTGTCGATATCCAGAACAGCTCGAACACTACCACTCTTGTCTCTTATAGGAACAACTATCTCTGAATTAGAAGCACTATCACATGCAATATGTCCTGGGAATTTGTGAACATCTGCTATTCTCTGTGTAGCATTTTCTGCTACTGCAGTGCCACATACGCCTCTTCCAACAGGTATCTTGATGCAGGCAACCTTACCCTGAAATGGTCCCAAAACAAGCTCATCCTCTTTTAATAACAGATAAAAGCCTGCCCAGTTAAGTCCTTCAAGGCTGTCATATATAAGTGCCGATGCATTTGATAATAATGGTATGTAATAAGGCTCTGATTCTATAAATCCATCAAGCTGAGCCAGTAATAATTCATAATCTGTAGTATACTTCATATTTTTTTACTTCCTTTTACTTATAAACAGTTTCCATAAACAATACAAAATCTAATCTATAATATAAGCGCATAGAAATCAAGTTCTACGCGCTTATATTAAAAAGGTAATTATATATGATTTGGATAATTTCACTTAACAATTCCTGTTACATTTATGAGATAGCACCCTTCACTTAACTGGGCATCCTCACAATATATAACAGCCAGTATTGAATCACTGCTCATCGCTATATCCGTCAGGAAACCTGAATAATACTCTCCACTGTTGTAACTGGATTTCCATTCAGAATAGATATCCTCTGAGATTACAACCTGGAATTCGAATTCTTCTCCAGGATTTTCTGCTATAGCCTCACTTACTTTCTGACTACATATACTGTAGTAATCATCCATTGAATAAATAACATCAGAAGCACTCAGTCCAAAATCACTAAGAGAATTTTTTTCCAGTTCTGAATAAGTAGTTCCATTACATGCAGGCAGATATACTGATAGCCACATTCTGGAGTGCAGATCATTGAAGTCACTGTCACTCTTATTAAAATAGTCATATATAGTTGGATCTGAATCATCCCACGTAACATCTACGTTATAATACCCATCATCAAGTCCTATGATATTCCATCCATGCATTCCGCCGCTGCTACCACCGCCCCAGCCTATACATGTGTATGTAGGTATTTCCAGCTGCTGCATTAGATACTGAAAAGCCCTTGAATAGCCAGCACACACGGTATTACTGTTAACAATTGCACTATATGCACTTTGATTATAATCAGCATCAAGATCATATGTTATCTTATCTGCAAGAGCGTTATGTATATATAGTTCTTTTTCATATTCTGTTGCAAGCTCATCTACACCTGACAAAATATTATTAGCCGCTGTTTCAAAATTTGTACTGGCTGTCTCTATGTCAGTTGGAAATTCATAATATACAACATCTACAGCAGCTACTGTTCCTGATGATGTCAGCTGCGTATAATACTGGGTATCTACCCAGAATAATTCCGGATGGTCATATACCATGGACAAAAAGGCATTTTGTACCTCCATAGAGGAAGCTTCTTCTTCGGATAGTTTGATTTTCTGATTCTGATCAAGGGTATTGGCATACAACTGCCTGTATATTGTCTGACACTTCTCATCAAGCATGTTGTAATAAGGATAATACAGCTCATCAAATTCAAGTCCGCTTCCTAAATCTCCCTCTGTATATTCCTCTAACAGATCTTCATTTTCTTCTGTAATCTCTGTTGTTACAATCTCTGTAGGAACATAATCATTTTTTTCAGGAGACAGAA
>CAMJFD010000059.1 GCA_946404845.1 uncultured Butyrivibrio sp.
CTCCTTTTACAACGATTGTGGCGCAGGCTGCGGACGTTACAGCTACTAGTGTAACATGGGCTGCAGCTACAGAGAAAAGTGCTCTGATAAGTAGTACGTATACAGCAACTCTTGTGACAGATGAGGCTATATCTGGAGATAATATAGTTTTTACCGCAAGTACAGTTAAGCTTAAGACATTGGCTGATAATACAGCATCATCTTTGGTGTATACAGGTACCGAAGTCCAAAATTCGACTAACGCTTACACTTTTTCTAATGGAAGTAGTTTTGGTTCATTGAAGAATGGTTCTACAGGTGGTGAGACTCTCACAGGTGATGCAACAGTTTATGTACAGGCCTGGGACGTTTCTATAGACAATGATATAATTACTGATGCCGTTCTCCTTAAAGGAGATTTGACCTTAAATCTCTATAAAGATCCTATTTCAGATTTGACTCTGGCTTATGGTGATGGAACAACTACCAATGTTATAAGTGCAGGACAGGGAATGAGTATCGTAGCAACTCAGTCTCTTACAATCGAAAATTCAGATTACAATACACCTGCGTATGCTGTTGTTGTGACAGAGGACGGACTTGATGCGCTGAAGGATGCAATAATTGATAGGAATGCTAGCTTTGAGTTTACTGATGGCACTAATGATAGCGTTGATATGCTGCCAGATTTTACGGTTACTGTTGATAATAGTACACTTTCAACCAAAAAAGATGCTATGACTTCTTCGATCAGCGTACTTGCATCGGTGACCGATAATAGCGAGCCAACTTATCCCGATAATGGCACATATTATCTTGTTGTTGCTAATCAGAATTTAAGCAGTACTGTTAATACAACCTCCAATTTATATTATGCAACACAGGAGATAAAGATAGTAGATCTTGAAACAACGGGACTGGCTTTAGGTATCGGCTTGGATGACAATGGTAATCTTTTAGATATAGATGGTGCAGTTGTGGATGATGATGATGAGACTGTAGCTATTAAGCTTGGAACAGATGTACAGCTTCACGCTTATCTAAAGGGATCAGCTGATAATTCTGAATATGTCCAGGTTTCTGATTCCAAGATTACTTGGTCTGTAAGTCCTTCTTCGAAGGCTACAGTAACTAACGGATTAGTACATGCATTGAAGACTTATACAGATACTGTAACCGTTACAGCTAAATATACCGGCGAGAAAGTAAATGGTGCATCAGTTGATGCTACAAAGACTGTAGCATTTACAAAGATTGAAAATGATACATTGACAATAACTCCGTCTTCAGCGTCTTCAAATGTTAAAGCACTTGTAGGCAACAACGTTCAGTTTGCTGCAAAACTGTCAGATACTACAGATGTTACATCTGATACAGAGTGGACAGTAAAGGTTGCTGAGGATCCAGATGCTCAAACTATTACATGGAAAGCCACAACAGATGCAACTATAGATGCATCTGGAACTTTCGTAGCCACAAAGTCTGGTACGTATCAGGTTTCCTCTTCATGGACACCTTCAAATGTTGATGCTGAATATGCAACAGCAGTTTCAGGTGATAAAGTAATTGTAAATGTAACTGAGGCAATGGCAGTATCAACTAAGAATGGAACACTTAAATCCACAAATGGAGAGATTGTTGCTGATTCAGCTACAGCCGTTACAACTATTGGAGCAACTGGCAATTTCTATCCTTCAGATTCCATAGCTCTTACTGTTAAGGCTAATAACAATAATGTTACATCAACAGCTTCATATTCATCTAATGATACAGCTGTTGCAACTGTAAGCGCCGGAAAGATCACAGCTGTTGGCGAAGGTACAGCAGTTATTACAATTAAATCCGGTTCTCTTACAACAGAAGTTACAGTAACAGTTACAAACGAGGAAGAGGAAGAATCCTTTACAGGAGTATCTGTAGTAGGCAACTATGATGATACAGAAGCTGCAACCATTTATGTTGGCGATGAGATAGAGCTTGGCGTTTTCACAGATGGCGTACAGCTTGATGGATCATTTACATATACAACCACATCGACAGCTTATGCAACGATAAGTGGTTCCACAGTAAAGGGTGTAAAGGCCGGCACTATTCCGATAACAGCGAAGGGTGTTGTTAACGAGAAGAATTGGACAGGTACATTAGCACTCACAATCAAGGCTGCAGATACAGCAGAGCTTTATTACACCGATTCTGATGGTGAGCTTGTAGAAGCAGTTGAAGATACAACATATGATTATATAGATGATAGCCTTTATGTTGGAAATAGCAAGACATTTACTGTAAAAGCTAACGGAAGTGAGATTGCAGGAAAATGGACACCTACAGGCAGTGCCATAGCATCAGTTACATCAGCCGGTAAGGTAACCGCAAAGGCTGCTGGAGATCAGGTTCTTACATTTACACCTTCTAATGAGGATATTGATCCAATTACATTGAAGGTTACTGTAACTGCAGCAACTGCAGTCATAGTAAATGAGTATGGTGATGATTTAAGCTCAGCGACTGTTGCAGTAGGTGGAACATACCAGATTCATGTATTGAACGGTCTGGATGATATTACAGATACAGCAACATATGTATCAGCAGATGAAAAATATGTAACCGTTTCATCAAGTGGTGTGATCACTGGTGTCAAGAAGACAACTGATCCTGTTACCGTAAAAGTAAATGGTGGAAAAGATACTATTTTAATTACAGTAGAAGATGAGCTTGCAACACAATCTATTTCACTTAACAAGAATTCCGTAGCACTTAATGTAGGCGGAGATGCGTTCACACTTATTGCTACAGTTAAGCCTGAGGGAACTTCAGATGAACTTGTATGGGCTTCAAGTGATACAGCAGGCAAATATGTAGCTCTTGTAGATAATGGTGATGGAACAGCTACAATTACACCTATTTCAGCTACAGACGGAGCAGTTGTTATTACAGCAACTTCTGGTGAGTTTGAGGCAGAGTGTAACGTAACTGTTACAGAGACAGCAGAGCAGGCCGCAGCAGCACAGGCAGCACTTGATGCAGCAGATAAGGCTATTGCAGCAGCAAAGGCAGCTGAAGCTAATCCTACAGCAGAAACAGTAAAGGCAGCACAGGATGCAGCCGCAGCCGCAACAGCAGCAGCAAAGGCAGCCACAGAGGCTGGCGAAACTGAGGCAGCTAAGACTGCAGAAGCAGCAGCTAAGACAGCAACTGATGCAGCTACAGCAGCTCAGACCAAGATAGACGAAGCTACTAAGAAGGCTGAGGAAGAAGCTAAGAAGGCCGCTGATGAAAAGGCTGCAGCCCAGAAGAAAGGCACAGTTGCTACAGACGCAGCTACAGGCGATACCTACAAGGTAACAAGCACAGCCGGCAAGACAGTCACAATCACAGCTACAAAGAATGCTAAGACTGTCAAGATTGGCAAATCTGTAACAATCGCTGGTGATGAGTTCAAGGTAACAGAGATTGGCAAGAAAGCCATCACTGGCAAGAAGGTTAAGAACGTTACAATCAATGCTTCTAACCTCAAGAAGATTAACAAGAACGCATTCAAGGGCGCTAAGAACCTTAAGAAAGTAACAATCAAGGGCGTTAAGAAGAATTCTAAGATTGCTAAGGCTATTGTAAAGGCAGCTAAGAAGGTTAACAAGGACGTCAAGATCGTTTACAAGAAATAAACTAATAGTTTGCTTTAGAAATTAGTGTTAAAAGTAAGAAGAAACTTGTTAAGAAGATCAAGAAGCAGGTAACATCTTCTAGAACAACAGTTAAGTAAAAAAGTTAACTTATATAGGATACTTTTATAGTTAACTCCTATCATAAGAACAAATAAGACGTATGGGAAGGGAAGCTAGTGATAGCTTCCCTTTCCATATTTATAGAGTACTGGTGAGTGTACAAGACTATAAATGTTCCTAATATATTAGTGTTTAATAAACTCCATTAGACTGATACAATTAAGCAATATCGTAGAATAAGAAAACATCAAGTCTACGGAACTACAGTTAATCAAAAGCTTTACTTCGATGATGAAAATGACAGGTATTTTCATATCTACCACAGTACAGGAAAAGAACATGGAGAGAGGGAAGAAGTTGAAGAACGTGTTGAGAGGATGTATAAAGTTTTTCAGAAACAGTACGGCACTGACTATGAGTTAAAGGGAAATTTTAAGAATTATTTCGAACCCTTTTATGATAAAGAGGGGATGCTTTCAGTTGTAAAAGAAAAGAAGGATGTTGTAAAGAGAGAGTTAAGACTCTGCGGATATTTTGTCATTGTCACGTCAGAGAAGATGACGGCTGAAGAGGCAATAGACTTGTATTATAGCAGGGATACATCTGAGAAGCTGCTCCGCTGAGACAAATCATACCTTGGCAACAAGAGTCTTAGGGTTTATGGCAATGAGTCAGTGGATGCAAAGATCTTCATTGAATTTGTTGCCTTTATAGTAAGGAACAGGATATATACAAAGCTCAAGGAAGAACTGGAGAAAATCTCGAGCCTCGGAAAATTGATTTTGAGTAGAACTATTTTAGGAAGGTAACGTAATGGTAGGGAATAAGAAAGACAATCAGGAACAGATAACGACATGGCAGCATTATGTTCCACGAATGTATTTAAGGAACTTCGGTGAAATAAAGAAGAAGAAAAACAAGGAAATAGTCCTTGTGTCTTTCTATCAGTTTGACAAGAAACTAATTGTTCCACATGCATCAACTTATGACATCTGCGCACTTGAATGCGGAATTTAATTCCGCATTCTCAAAGATCCAGTAATCATGCGGAACTAACATCCGTTTTTCTCCTTTAAATTTAATCCATTTGCCGTTATAATGGCACCAACAGAACAGTTTTTTCTGCATTTTGAGTATGCCAAAGGGGCATCCGGACTTAGTGTGCGAGACTAAGCTCCGCATACCTGAATTAACTTTTGCAAATTCAAAGCGCGAAATACCTGCCTGTGCACAACTATTTTATTTTAATAATTCTGGTGTCAGCGTTACGTCATCTGGATCGATGAGATTATATCCCATAACAGATAAGTGCTGTTTATCCAGGAGCAACTGAGACAGTTCGAATGGGCTATGCATGTTCAAACTGTCTCTTTTTATCTATTTTTTATATTTGAAATTGTCATACAAGTGTTCAATTTTAGAACGTATGTTTGTGCATTTTGCCAATATACATGAGCAAACATATGTTCTAATATATTTAGGTAAGGCTTTTGTCTTATAGATATACAATGTAGGAGCAGTGTTTTATGGGCTTTTATGACAACGAAATAAAGAGAGTGTGTACCAACAATCCAAGACTTCTTATCCTAGCTATAAATAGTATTTTTAAGAAGAAGCATTCTCTTAGTGCAAAGGTAGCTTTTTTGGATAAAGAGCAGAATTCTGGAGATTCGGAAGATACGACATTTCTCGATAGTCTCATAGAAATTGAGAGTAATAAGTATCATATGGAATTTCAGTTATTAGAAGGGAATATGGCAATTCGTATGTATGAATATGCTATTAAGGAAACTATTAAAGATCTTTCAGGTAATAGTAATCATGACGACAAGCAATGTAGATATGAGATAAACGTAATAATGCCAGAGCAGACTGTAATATTTTTGGCAGGAGCCAACAAGAAAGATTATATAATGGTTAATATGACACTTCCTGATAGGCAAATGGTTTCTTATAAACTTCCTTGCATTTCAGCAAGTATGAGCGTAGATGAGTTATGTGAGAAAGATTTGTATATACTACTTCCGTTTCAGCAGGTTCAGCTGAATGATAAGATGAATCATATTTCTACTCGAGGTGAAAAAGCTAAATTACAAATATCTAGAGAAATTTTTGAGTATCATTTATGCGTGAGGGACAAATTGGAAAAATTATTATCAGATGGTATACTTACATTAGATGAACATAATTGTTTAATTGAGACTTTTTCTAATATAGAAATGTACTTGGCTGGAAAAGATACATTTGTTAATAGTGAGGTGATTCGAATGGGTGATAAAGACTACGTAGCATGGTCAGACCGTGTAAGAGAAGAAGGAAAAGAACAAGGAATAGAACAAGGAATAGAGCAAGGAATTGAAATATTTATAATTGATAAATTAGAAGATAAAGTTGATGAAGGCATTATTATTGAAAAGTTGGAGAAAAAATTCAATTTGAGTATAGAAAAGGCATTACTATACTTAGATAAGTATCGAGATAGTAATTAAAAGCTGTGTAAAGCACCGTATGTACCGTTTGGTACACGGTGCTTTTAATAGTTTGCATGCGATGACCCTACACTTCATTATAGCTTTTTGGCATATAGATTGTAGTAGAATCAAGTTTTTCTATTAGATAACCTTTTTCTCTTAGAACGTTTTCTATTTCATCTAAGATTTCTGGACTCTTGGCTGCTATCGTATGGTAATGATATCCTTTAGTGATATTTTTAAGAGGCGTAGAAACGCCACTTCTAAGATCGTCCATAAACCTTTGTACATCGCGCTTGGAACTAATATTAAGCGGAGCGCTTATGGTTCCATAGACCTTGTGCTCTACAAAAACATCCAAAATAGTACCGCCCAGATCAACGATAGAAGTCAGTTCATCTTCAGTCTGTTCATCAGAGTGGTTGACCTTGAACACCTTTTTGGAAAGAGATGCTGTCATCAGTATATAGCCGGAGTTTGTAGAAATGAGGTCAGGTCTTGTTGTGCGCAGCAGAGCAATATCTGTGACAATAACCTGTCTGCTGACACCAAGTTTTTTTGCAAGGTCATTTCCAGATATAGGTTCTTTGGCAGAACTTAGTATTTCGAGTATTTTCTTTCGGCGTTCTTCGCCAGATATTCTCATAGATAAGGCTCCTTTCATAGATTTATTTAGAGGCGCCAAAAAGATATTTTGACACCATTGTAATGCTAATTATGACTGAAATCCAAAACTGTCACCATAGTTTTCTACAGGGTGTAGATTTTTCATAGACAGATCAAGGATTGGAGCGGAGTGAGTAAGAGCTCCACTTGAAATGTAATCTACTCCAAGGTCAACCAGCTTATCAATTTTCTCCTTGGTTACATTTCCAGAAACTTCTGTTTCTGCACGTCCATCTATTATATTTAGGGCTTCCTTCATTATATCATGTTCCATGTTGTCGAGCATGATGATATCTGCTCCTGCTTCTACAGCTTCTTTTACCATATCGAGTGTCTCAACTTCAACTTCGATTTTGCGGACAAATGGGGCATAAGCCTTAGCCATTTCAACTGCCTTTGTTACACTGCCGGCAGCTCCGATATGGTTATCCTTTAATAGAACTCCGTCAGATAGATTATATCTGTGATTGCATCCGCCGCCAACAGTTACAGCATATTTTTCAAAAATTCTGTTGTTAGGAGTTGTCTTTCTAGTATCAAGTAGCTTAATCTTAGTACCTTCTAGGAGTCTGACAGTCTGACGTGTATATGTTGCAATACCGCTCATTCTCTGCAAGTAATTGAGGGCAGTACGTTCTCCGGATAACAGAACCCTGATATCACCGTGGATATAGGCAAGTTTCTGACCAGCCTTAACCTCGTCACCATCCTGAGCATAGAATGTAGTAACTGTGTTCTCATCAAGGAGTTCAAATACTCTTGCAAAAACCTGAAGACCTGCAATTATACCATCTTCCTTGGCTATAAGGTCTACCTCTCCGGCTGTAGCTCTCGGCATAACAGCATTTGTAGAAACGTCCTCGCTTGATATATCTTCTTTAAGCGCTGACAGAATCAGGTCGTCTGCGTTTAATTTCATTGTTATGTTGTTCATGATATTTTTTCATCCTTTCAATTTCTGATAGAACAGATTCTTTGTATGTACTTACGATTTGCTCCATGTTCTCATATTCATGTATATCGATCATATCTGCAAGCTCTTCGTCATATCTTGTATTGTCGTATTCCTCTGCAATCTTATGAGCCGCTCTTTTGGCAAAAACAAGAGATTCAAGAAGCGAATTACTTGCAAGACGGTTAGCTCCGTGTACGCCGTTACAGCTGGTTTCGCCTACAGCATATAGCTGTTCCATAGATGTTCTGCTGTCGCTGTTAACATCAATACCACCCATGAAATAGTGCTGAGCAGGAACTACTGGAATTGGCTCTTTGGTACAGTCATAACCTTCTTCGAGGCAGTGCTCATAGATATGTTTGAAATGACTCTTGATGATATCTGTAGGAATATCTTCCATTGACAGCCATACGTGCTTTTGGCCAGTGCGCGCCATCTCGTCGTGGATAGCCTTTGTTACAACATCTCTTGGCTGTAACTCATCTGTAAATCTTACACCCTTATCATTTAGTAGTATTCCGCCTTCACCACGTACTGACTCTGATATCAGGAATGCTCTTCCTGGCTTTTGGGAATACAAGGTAGTAGGGTGAATCTGTATGTAATCTATGTTTTGCAACTTGATACCGTGCTTTAGTGAGATAGCAAGTGCATCACCAGTTAGAATAGCATAATTTGTTGAATGCTCATAGAGGCCGCCTATACCACCGCATGCAAGTACTACTTCATTTGAGAGTATACGTATCAGTTTGCCGTTTTCGTTTCCAAGCCGAGCAACGATTCCCTGACAGTAGGGATTTAAATCATTCTTTATATCAGAAGAGATGATGTCGACCATAGTTACGTTCTCATATAGTGTTACGTTTGGCAGTTTCTTAACAGCCTTTAATAAATGTGATGTGATTTCCCTGCCAGTTATATCTTCATGGTATAGGATTCGAGGAGCAGAGTGGGCACCTTCCCTTGTAAATGCAAGGTTACCCTTTTCATCCTTTTCAAAGCGTGTTCCGTACTTAATAAGATCACGCACTACGTCCTGTGAACTTCTGAGCATGATGTCCACAGATTCTGTATTATTTTCATAATGACCTGCCCGCATAGTGTCTTCAAAATAGCTGTCGTAGTCGTTCTCATCTCGCAGCATACATATTCCGCCCTGTGCAAGATATGAGTCACACTCCTCCAGTTCACCCTTTGTTATTATTATAATATTGAGATTATCTGGAAGGTTCAATGCGCAGTATAGACCAGCAACACCGGCACCTACAATTAGTACGTCAGTTTTTGTGTAATCAGCTAATTTTTTCATAATATTATATCTCCCCGATGCTTTTAAGGCATCTGTAATGGAAGTTAGTGCTATTACATAGCAAGCTCGAGCATCCTATCTAGTGGCTTCAGGGCTTTTTCCCTAACTTCATCAGGAACTTTAGTAACAGGACCGTTGTTTAACAGGCAGTCTCTTACTTTTTCCAGTGTTAACTTTTTCATATTTGGGCATACCTGCTTGGCTCCAACGAAGTAGAATTCCTTGTCTGGAGCTACTTTCTGGAGTTCATGAAGTACACCTGTTTCAGTGCAGATGATGAAACTCTTGTACTTACTGTCTCTTGCGTGTTCAATGATTTCCTTGGTACTACCAATGTAATCAGCAATATCGCATACGTCCTGTTTACACTCAGGATGTACGAGGATCTCACTGTCTGGATGCTCTTCAAGAGCTTTTTCAACCATTTCAGCAGTGATGCTTGTATGAACGTGACAGTATCCAGGATTTAAGATGACATTTTTGTCTGTAACAGTTTCTTTGACAAAGCGTCCAAGATTACCATCTGGTATAAAAAATATATTTTTATTAGGAAGGGATTTTACTATTTTAAGGGCATTTGAGGATGTAACACATACATCTGAAAGGGCCTTAATATCAGCCATAGAGTTGATGTAGCAGACAACTGCAAGGTCGTCGTATTTAGCTCTCATCTGTGCAATAGTATCTGGGTCAACCATAAGAGCCATAGGACATACAGCGTCCATAGCTGGTACCAGAACTGTCTTGTCTGGGTTTAGGATGCTAGCGCTTTCCCCCATGAATGTAACACCGCAGAATACGATTGTCTTATGTGTATTCTTTTTGGCAACCTTAGCAAGGTAATAGGAATCACCGACATAGTCAGCAATTTCCTGAAGTGCGCCATCTACATAATAATGTGCAAGGATGACAGCATCTTTTTCCTTACATAACTCCTTGATCTCTCCTACCAATTTTTCCATAATTTCTCCGTTCTGAATTGCAAATATAATGAACTAATTTTGCCTTATGCAGATTTTTATTTGCAATTCTTCGTTACTTAATAGATTTCGTGTATTGAGAAGTATAATACACCCATAGGAATAATTTGACAAGATAAATGTAAATTTAATATTTACACCTGTCTTGTCAGGTTAAACGGTTGATTTTATTGACATATTCTTATAGACAAAAATAAAGCATGTATGGATGTAAACAATTATTGATTGGTGTATAATAATTGACAATTAGACAATTGGAGATGATACAAATGGCAAAAAAAGAAGCTAAGACAAATGCAATGAGAATTCTGGAAACAGAGAAGATAGAATTCCAGCATTATACATATGAATGCAAAGAGTTCACAGATGGAATCCAGGTGGCAGATATGCTGGGACTCCCTCATGAAAAGGTATATAAGACACTTGTAACAGTAGGTGCTGACAAGAATTATTATGTTTTTGTACTCCCTATAGAGGATGAACTTGATATGAAGAAATGTGCCAAGTCAGTTGGTGTTAAATCAGTAGAAATGATTCATGTCAAGGATATCACCAAGATTACGGGATATGTAAGAGGCGGATGTACATCTATTGGGATGAAGAAACAGTATGTAACAAGAATCTCAGAAAAGGCTAAGTCTCTAGAAACTATGATAGTAAGTGGCGGTAGAATAGGAAGCCAGTTAGAGCTTAAACCTGATGATTTATTAAAGGCAGCCAAGGCTGAATATGCTGATATTACTAAATAATACAATAACAATAGGAGGACCAGAAATAACATGGCCAATATACTGGATTTTGAAACAGTTGCACTTGCTGATGATAAGGATGCGATTGTAATTATAGATCAGACTCTTTTGCCAGGAGAGACTAAGCTCATAGAACTTAGAACTGCCAAGGAGATATGGGATGCAATATATCTGCTGCAGGTAAGAGGAGCACCTGCTAT
Source organism: uncultured Butyrivibrio sp. (assembly GCA_946404845.1). Taxonomy (GTDB): domain Bacteria; phylum Bacillota; class Clostridia; order Lachnospirales; family Lachnospiraceae; genus Butyrivibrio. Next base: position 11,032 of record CAMJFD010000059.1, read on the forward strand.
CGGTGTAACAGCAGGATTTGGAATATATATCCTGATGAAGCATACCAAGGCAGAGACATTTGATGAATTCATGACAGAATTCAAGGAGAAAAAGGATTATCTTGATTCTTCAAGACCTACAGCAGTTAATCTTTCATGGGCTCTTAACAGAATGGAACAGCTCGTATTAAAGGTAACTGACAATGGCAGGAATTATAACAGGCAAGAGCTGATAACAGCTATGAAGAACGAATCAGAAGCTATAAAGGCCGAAGATATAGAAGTATGTCGTAGGATTGGCGAATACGGACTTACACTTGTAAAAGAGGGAGATGGTATCCTTACACATTGCAATGCTGGTAAGCTCTGTGCCTGCAAATATGGTACTGCCACAGCTCCTATTTATCTGGGACATGAGAAAGGATATAATTTCAGGGTATTCTGTGATGAGACAAGACCTCTTCTTCAGGGAGCCAGACTTACTGCCTATGAGCTTCATTCGGCAGGTATAGATACAACAGTTATATGCGACAACATGTCAGCTTCTGTAATGCAGAAGGGATGGGTTGATGCTGTTTTTGTCGGCTGTGACAGGGTTGCTGCAAATGGTGATGTAGCCAACAAGATAGGTACAAGTGTGGTTGCAACTGTCGCTGCAAGATACGGTGTACCATTCTATGTATGTGCGCCAACATCGACAATTGATATCAACACACTAACTGGAGCGGATATCAATATTGAACAGAGAGAGCCTATGGAAGTAACTGAGATGTGGTATGAGAAGCGTATGGCTCCAGAAGGAGTTAAGGTATATAATCCAGCCTTTGATGTTACGGATAATAGTCTGATTGCCGGTATTGTAACTGAATATGGAATTTTGCGAGCTCCTTATGACAAGGCTATAAAAGAGCTTTTTTATTGAATAGGAAATTGCTTTCCTATTCAATAAAAAGCACTCCGTGCAGGATGCGCACCTCGCGGAAATGAATTTAATTGCTTCGCAATACCGCTCGGGCGCGAAGAGTCGCAAGCGACTCTTTATTTTCAAAAGGCAGCCCGCTAGGATAGAGAATGTCGTTAGCGACATTCTTTATTTTTTGCAAATCAACATTTAATACACATTTTATGAAAGTAATGCTACAATTTAAATATACGATAAATTGATAATTGTTATAATGGATTTACAATGTATAGAGTGCTTGGAGGGCTATTATGCCAGAAAATACACATGATACATCTAACAATGATTCATTAAGTGAGCAAAATAGTAGCAAGTATGAAGAAGAGTACGAGAAAGAGCTGGAACTATGCAAAACTGTTGGTGCTGATATTGATGAACTACGTGCGCTCAAATTCAATAAATTTCAATTAGTTGAGATCAGAAAAGGTCTTGAATATGGTCTTGACGTTTCTAAATATATGGACCCTGCACTTTCCTGGACTGAGATGGAAGAACGTCGTAAGGAAATGAAGCAAAGTATCGATATGACTACGTATAGAGAGCAGGATTATGATACGGCGCAGCTGGCTGAAATCAGGCGAGGAATAGCAAAGGGGCTTGATGTTTCCCAATATGATGATAAAAAATATTTTGCTGAACAGATGAGAGAAATCCGTCTGGGACTAGAAGCTGACATTCCGGTTATCTTTTATCAGGATCCTCAGTTTAATAGTTATCAGATGGCTGAAATAAGGAAGGGAATTGAGGAAGGTATAGATATATCTTCATATGCCAATTCTGATATTCCTTATATGAAAATGCGTGTTATAAGAGAGAGCCTGCTTGATGGTTTGTCTTTTGATAGCAAATATGTATCACTATATGATTCAGGTATCCTTGAACAAATCCATAAGGCATATTTGGATAGAGTTGATATAGACGAGTATGTCAGAAAAGGCTTTGATGCAGATCAGATAGAAGAGATAAGAATAGCAATAACTGAAAAGCTTCCTGATATCGACAAATATATGAGAATAGAGATGAGAGGGGAGTCTCTCAAAGAGATTAGACTTGGGCTTGAATCAGGTCTGGATGTGGCATTATATGCTCAGGTTGAGTATTCATGGCAACAAATGCATGAACTACGATTGGGATTGGAACATCAGATTGATATTAGGCTGTATTCCAAGCCTTTATATTTGCCTGCCCAGATGAGGGAGATAAGACTGGGAATAGAGAATAATGTTGATGTTACACAATACAATAAGATGATATATACAGCCAAGGAAATGAGGGCTCTAAGAGAATGGATGGAATCAGGAAGACTGATTCCTGAAGACAGGAGAATTGTATTTGATTCAGATCAGACCAAGCAGAAGAACCTGTCAGCCCAAGAGGATATGGCTATATGGAAATTCTTGCAGGGAGATGGCGGAGATTATCTGGATGTATCCAGTGATCAGATGAAATGTTATATCACATTACCACCGATTCCTGATGCGGATAATAAATATACGATGGATTTTGTGATGACTCTTCTATTTAAAGCTCATATCAGAAGAGGCATCGACAGAGATATTATTGAGGATATGCTCAGGAACAAAGTCTATGGTGTCAAGACGCTTGTTGCTCAAGGTAAAGAGCCAGTAGAGGGCAGCAATGGATATTATGAATATTTTATATCCAGAAGGGGATTCATAGAGCCTAGATTTCTAGAGGATGGAGAGGCTGATTTCTCTGATTGCAAATTATTTCAGGAAGTAAAACTTGGTGAAAAAATAGCCGTATATCATAGAGCAAGTAAAGGAACTGATGGATTTACTATTGCAGGTAAGGTTATAAAGGCTAAGGGCGGCAAAGAATTGCCAATTATAAAAGGAACCGGAATAATGGTTCTAAATGATAAGCTGACTTATGTAACTACGGTAGCCGGTGCACTTAAGGTATCAGGTGACATGATAAATGTTACCAAATTCAAGGTGATACATGATGTGGAAGGCGGCTCTATAAATTATGATGGAACTCTTATAGTAGATGGTGATGTATATGAAGGTAGTAGTATCACATGTACTGGAGATCTAATGGTTAGAGGTAGGGTAATAAGCTCAGATATTACTGTAAAAGGCGATGCTATTTTTGTAAACGGAGTGTCAGGTAATAGTAAGGATAGAAGTACTATATTCAGTGATGGTATTGTTGCCGGCAAAAATTATGAGTGGGCGAATATTAATAGTAAGAAGTCTATTTTTGCTAATGAATGTGTTAACTGTCAGATGTATTGTGAGGGCAAGATAGTTGCATTTGGTGAAAATGGAACTATAAGAGGTGGAGTTTATCAATCTCTTAATGGCCTTGAGGCAGCAACACTTGGTAGCAAGATGGTAACTGATACTGTGATAGAAACTGGCATAGTGGGCTCTTTGAGAGAAGAGTATGAACAATGCGTTAAGGATATTAGTAGAGTTCAGGAAGAACTAAAGGGAATAGAAAAGCAAAAAGAAAAATTTATCAATATTAATGATTCCAAAAATATGAATATTCTACAGCTCAAGATTAAAGTAAATGCTGCTGGCGCTCTTAAAGAAAATGAGCTAGCTGCTCTTGTAAAACAAAAAGTTGAAATCGATGAGGAAATCAAAAAAGTAAGTAATGCCAAAGTTATTGTCAATAAACAGATATTTGGAAATACTTCGGTGACCATTGATGGAATGATAAGACAGATTCATATGTACAGACATAGTGATAGAGGATTTGTATTATATAAGAATAGTAAAGAAGTAGTATTAGAGGAAATGTGATATAGCATATAGGTAAGCCAAATCTTAGGATTGGGAAAGAGGGGCTATGGCTAAAAAGATTATTCTAGTAATAGATGATGAAGAAATTAATTACAAACTGATCTCTGAAATATTCAAAGACAAGTATGCCATCGAGTATGCTGCTAATGGAAAGTCTGGAATACAGCAAATATATGAAAAAAAGAAGTATATAGCGGCAGTTCTTCTGGATATTAAGATGCCAGAAAGTAGTGGATATCAGGTTTTGTCAGCATTAAAGAAAACTCAGCTAAGTGAAAGAATACCCATCATAATGCTGACGGGCGATAGTACTGCTGAGACTGAGCAGAAGTGCTACGAATATGGAGCTGCAGACGTAATACATAAACCATTTGTGCCTATGGTAACTAAGCATAGAGTAATGCGTGCCATAGAACTCAATGAGAACAAGAATGAGCTGGAGAAAAAAGTATCAGAACAGACTCATATATTGAAGTCACAGTATGAAACATTAAAGTTACAGGAGCAGAACTTAAGGACCAATAATTATAAAATAATAGATGTATTATGCACCATAGTGGAGTTCAGAAATCTGGAATCGATATATCATCTGCGTAGGATAAAAGGAATTACTAAGATTCTTGCTACAGCTGTTATGAATTACTATCCTGAATATGAACTTACACCTGCCAAGATAGATATTATAACTCAGGCATCAGCTATGCATGATATAGGCAAGATAACTGTTCCGGATAGTATATTATTAAAACCCGGCAGACTTACCAGGGATGAATTTGATGTCATGAAATCTCATACTACAAGAGGGTGTGAGATAATTAAGATGCTAGAAGATATTCAGGACAAGGAATACTATGAGGTAAGCTATGATATATGTAGACATCATCATGAGAGATATGATGGTAATGGCTATCCAGATGGATTAAAAGGTGAAGATATATCGATAGCTGCACAGATGGTATCTATTGCGGATGTTTATGATGCGCTTGTAACTGATAGGGTATATAAGTCTGCATATACACCAGCCAAGGCATATGAAATGATTAAGAATGGTGAGTGCGGCGTATTCTCTAATAAACTGCTTACATGTTTCGAATTATGTGAACCTGAAATAGAAGAGCTAATTGTCAAAACAAAGGCAGCGGAGCAGAGAGAACAGGGTGAAAGTGATAATAAGTACTGATATTGTATAAACATAATTAATAAGAATAAATCTGATTTTAATTTAAGCCTAAAGATTTATGTCTAAATATAAAAATAATGCTTGACAAATATAGTGAGCGTAACTATAATTTTATTTGTTGTCGACGAGACAGCAAATAATATGTGTGTGTAGCTCAGCTGGATAGAGCGTCTGGCTACGGACCAGAAGGTCGTGGGTTCGA
>CAMJFD010000060.1 GCA_946404845.1 uncultured Butyrivibrio sp.
TCCGGTTGATGGAATCATAATTGTTACAACACCTCAGGATCTTGTATCAATGATAGTTGAAAAGGCTATTAACATGGCCAAGATGATGGATATTCCAGTTCTTGGAATTGTTGAGAATATGAGTTATCTTACATGTCCATGCTGTAATGAGAAGATTATGATATATGGTGAGAGTAAAATTGATGAGTTTGCTGCAGAACAGGGAATTGATGTACTTGCCAAGATTCCTGTTGATCCAGAAATAGCAAAACTCTGTGATGCTGGTTGTATAGATGATTATGATAATGAATGTTTAAAAGGAATTTCAGATAAGCTTTCCAGTTGTTAAATAAATACCTTTTTCTTATGAGGGAATAATTTACGGGGTGTGATATGAAGTTTAAACTTGGGAGAAAACAGATAACATGGGGCATAACTATTTTTTGCACATTTGTAGCATGTCTTTTTGTTGTTGGAATATTTTTTAAGGCGAATTCAATTTCAAGTGCAGTGAATTCTATAATTGATATGCTGATGTCAATTATTGTGGGATTTATCATTGCCTTTGTCCTTACGCCTATTCTTAATTTCATTGAGAGTAGGCTTGTTAAGCCTGTATATATCAAGATGGGCGGAGATTACACATATCCTAAGAGCATTGTCAAAAAGAAAAAAATCAGAACCATAAGCATATTATTTACAATGATTATTTATTTTGTAGCTCTTTATGCTTTTACGATGATTGTAGTTCCTTCACTTTATGCAAGTATATTGCAAATTGTCACCAATTTTCCAATTTATGTTAACAACATTTATAAATATACAAATGATTTTTTGTCAGATAACCCTGATATCAGAAGATATGTCAATCAGCTGACAGCTCAGTATTCATCAATGATTAGCAACTTTTTTGATGACAATGTAATCAGGAATCTGACCGTTTATCTTAACAGAATTTCGCAGAGCTTTATGTATGTGGTAAAGGGATTCCTTAATTTTGTTGTAGGTACGATTGTTGCAGTTTATATCCTTAATTCCAAAGAGATTTTCTGCGCTCAGGGCAAAAAACTTGCCTATGCATTTTTTAAAGAGAATGTGGCAAATGAAATTGTAGGCGGATTCAGATTCATCTATAATACATTTACGGGCTTTTTTGTAGGTAAAATAGTAGATTCTCTTATTATAGGTATTATCTGTAATGTTGGATGCATGATTATGCATATTCCATATGCTATGCTGGTTTCAGTAGTTGTAGGTCTTACTAATATAATTCCGTTCTTTGGACCATATATAGGTGCCTTTTTTGGCGGAATTCTGCTTGTCATGATTAGTCCTATATCAGCGCTGGAATTTTTGCTGTTTGTCATGATATTGCAGCAGTTTGATGGTAATATTCTTGGACCTAAGATTATTGGTAATTCTACAGGCCTTTCTAGCTTCTGGGTTATATTTGCAATCATGCTCTTTGGCGGAATGTGGGGCATTGTAGGTATGGTTATTGGAGTGCCTATTTTTGCTGTATTCTATGCATTTGTCAGAAGAGTAACTAATCATATGCTGAGAAAAAAGAATATAGAAGGATCTTCATATGATTATGTAGACGTCGCATATTTTGAAGAAGGAGAGGTCAGATCCTTAAGTGATAATACTGCGGATAAATTCAATACTAAGAAGTCCGAGTCTCCTATGCGTAAGATTTTCAAAATTCAGGATAAAAATTTAAATAAAAAAAATGAAGAAAAACCTAAAAATTCAGACAGTGATAACCTTGACACAAAAAATGATTGAATTATAATTATTTATGTTTATAACGCTTTATAGTGTTAAAATCTTAAAGTGAATTTTATTTGAAAGGAAGTATTTCAGGATGGCTATCAAAGAACTTGATTGGGCAAATATCGGCTTTAGTTATATAAAGACTGATAAAAGATTTGTTTCTAATTTTAAAAATGGAGCATGGGATGGCGGTGCTATCGTCGATGACGCTAATATCGTTATGAGTGAAGATGCTGGTGTTCTTCATTATGCTCAGGAATGTTTTGAAGGTTTAAAAGCATACAGAACAGAGGATGGCCGAGTTGTTACTTTCCGTCCTGACTTAAACGCACAGCGTATGGTTGATTCTGCTGCAAGACTTGAAATGCCTCAGTTCCCTGTAGACAAATTCGTACAGGCTGTAGAGGACGTAGTAAAGGCAAATGCAGACTGGGTTCCACCATATGGTAGTGGTGCAACATTATATATCAGACCAGTTATGTTTGCTACAGGTAATGTAATTGGTGTTAAGCCTGCTGATGAGTATCAGTTCAGAATTTTTGTTACTCCAGTTGGACCATATTTCAAGGGTGGCGTTAAGCCAATCGTTGTAAAGATTTCAGATTATGACAGAGCTGCACCTCACGGAACAGGTAATATCAAGGCTGGTCTTAACTATGCTATGTCACTTCATGCAATCGTTCAGGCTCATGAAGAAGGATTTGCAGAAAACGTATACCTTGATGCTGCAACAAGAACATATATCGAAGAGACAGGTGGAGCAAACATCATCTTCGTTGATGCTGATGGAAACCTTGTAGTTCCTAAGTCTCACTCAGATTCAATTCTTCCATCAATCACACGTCGTTCTATCGTAGACGTAGCTCAGAAGTATCTTGGTCTCAAGGTTGATGAGAGATATGTTAAGCTTGAAGAAGTTCACAACTTCAAGGAAATGGGTCTGTGCGGAACAGCTGCTGTTATCAGTCCTGTTGGTAAGATCAATGACCATGGTAAGGAAATTTGCTTCGAGAGCGGAATGGATGATATGGGTCCTGTTCTTAAGAAGCTCTATGATACACTTACAGGTATCCAGATGGGTAGACTTGATCCTCCAGAAGGATGGATTCATGAGATTAAGCTTTGATTTTGCATACAAGTTTTGTAATTTGAATCTATATAGAACTTATTAGAATCATACAACCTGGCATGTTTAATATTCGTTTATAACGGATTTGAATATGTCAGGTTTTTTACTAAAATTGTATTAATATATATTGAGGGATGGGGAGCTTCAAGTGAGTAAATTAAAAAATTTTCTAAAAAACTATTATAAATATCTAGTATACTTTTGTGTTCTAAGCATTATCTTAAATTTAAATCCAATTACAGCTAAGGCTGCATCAAGGCTTCAAGACTATGGTGATGAACTTGTCATTGTGATTGATCCTGGACATGGCGGCGAAAATGAAGGCACCAAAGAAAATCCCAATGGCATGCTGGAAAAAGAGATGACTCTTATTACAGCAACAGCCATGAGAGATGAACTGTCCAAATATGACGGGGTTACCGTATATATGACAAGAGAAGATGACAGGGAACTGACACTTAAGGAAAGAGCTGAATTTGCTGATAGCGTGGATGCTGACTTCATGTTCAGTATTCATTACAATGCATCAGAATCCCATAGATTGTACGGAACAGAAGTATGGATACAGTCTGATAATATGTACAACCAATATGGATATCAGTTCGGGCAGGTTGAAGTAAATGAATTGTCCAATAAATTTGGACTATATTCAAGAGGAGTTAAGACCAAGCAAAAAGACGATGGCGTAACAGATTATTATGGAATACTCAGACAATCAGCTAAATTGGAAGTTCCGGCTGTTATCATTGAGCACTGTCATGTTGATAATGAGAATGACAATGGATTATGCCAGAGCGAAGATCAATTAAAGGCATTTGGCATAGCAGATGCAACTGCAGTTGCCAAGTATTATGGTCTGTCATCAAGTGCAGATGGAACGGATTATAGCGCTTATGATAATAAAAATCTTGCAGAAGTATCAGAGAAATCAAGAGCAGCATCTACATTTAACAGCTTTACTGCACCTGAAATGTGCAGGATTACATCTGACAGAGTTGATTATGAAACGGGCGATATTAAGATCAATATCATGACTACAGAAGCTAATGATGACCTGTTATATTACGACTACAGCCTTGATGGCGGCCAGACATATTCTGCGCTTAATAAATGGCCAACTGATTCTAACTGCTGCGTTGTGACAGTAAATTCAGGAGGAATAAGTGATCCGCAGGTTGTAGTAAGAGCGTTTAATAAATATGATCTATGGACACAGAGTAATGTTCTTACATTTGAAAACTCTTTTTATACAGGAGATTTAGATACTGGTACAGAGATAGCTGCTTCTTATCTTGAGGATAATTACGTTGAATCTAATGCACAGACATTTGTTTCTGGATATAGCAAGGCGTTCATTGTAATTATGGCTATTATGCTGGTTATTATTAGTATTATACTTGCAAGGAATATCATTATTTACAAACTATTAGCAATAAAAGATACGGATTGGTAATTAATTCCAAAAGAATCTGATAATTTATGGTACTTTTAGTTAATTTACAAATATTTCAAATAATACTAAAATGTTTACAACCGTATACGAATAGCAACGTTGCTAGAAAAAAGTTTAATAGGAGAGGATAATGAAAAATAATTTAGCATTACTCAAATACTTTTTTGCAACATTTATGTGTGCTTTTTTGTTCCTGTTTTTTAATGGAACAGCTCATGCTGCTGACTGGTACATCTCACCTTCAGGTAGCGACTCAAATGCTGGTACATCAACATCTGCACCATTTAAGAGTCTCATGAAGGCGCAGGATGCTGCATCAGAGGGCGACACAGTTTATATTATGGGGGGAACATATAACGATTTCAGCGTTGCTGCTACAGACAGTAATTACAACTATGTTCATCAGTTCACTAAGAGTAACATAACATACAGAGCATATACATCTAAGGATGTACCTGTATTTGATTTCTCTAACTGTTCTACAGATAAGAGAGTTGCAGCCTTTCATGTTAAGAGCGGAGTGACAGGGGTATACTTCCTCTGCTTTAAGGTTACAGGTGTTCCTGTTGGAAGCCAGAAGCAGTCTGAGTGCTTCAGAATCGAAGGAAATGCAACAATGAATCAGATTACTTGTTACAATTCTAATGCTAATGGATTCTATTTCTGCAACAATGGAACAGGTACATGTGTTAAGTGTGATGCTTATAATCTGTATACTTCTAATAGTACATCTAATTCTAATACAGATGGATTTGGTGCTCATGCCAAGGGCGTAACATTCTCATATTGCAGAGCGTGGTCATGTGGTGATGATGGTTTTGACTGTATCACTTCAAAAGGGTCTAATACATATGAATATTGCTGGGCATACAACATGAACATGGGCGGCGATTCTAACGGATTTAAGATTGTAGGATATGGTACAGGAACAGTTCCAGATACAGTACCTGTACACACTGTTACACATTGTATTGCAGCTAATAATGCCTCAAATGGTTTCTATGCAAATCATCAGCCAGGCCAGGCTGCTAACTGGACTTATAATACAGCTTATGGAAATTCTGGTGCCAACTACAACATGCTTGAGAGAGTAAGTGCAACAGACTCTACAGACATCGCTGGTACAAGAGAATTCCTTAGATGCAACATTTCTTATAATGGCAGTATCAAGAATATTGGATCTGGTACAAAGGTAGGCAGCTGCTCATGGAACAGCTCATACAACTGTACAGCAGATGATTTTGTCAGCTTTGATGCATCACAGCTGACAGCAGCACGAGGATCAAACGGAACACTTCCAACTATCACATTTATGCAGCCAGTAAGCGGCAGTGATCTGGAAGATATTGGATATTATGCTGATTAAAAAGATTTAGATATAGGTTTATATATTGAGAAGTCCGTATCTATTGCGGACTTCTCATTTACTTATTACATGAGGTAAACATGAAAAAAGATATAAAAGATAATACAAATATTATTAGCAATAAATTTTTTTATAATAAAAAGATAATTATCCCTGCGCTTGCGATTATGGTAGTTGCTATATGCGGCGCATCGTTTATGTATATAAATAAAAAATCAAATGCCGAAGCAGAGACAGTTAATATAGAGCAAACATTAAATTTAAAAATTACAGATGACATAAATATAGAACTTGTATATATTCCATCTGGCGAGTTTGAAATGGGTAGCGCTGAAGGTGTTGGAGATGAAGATGAGCTTCCGGTAAGAAATGTAAGTATAACAGATGGTTTTTATATGGGCATTTATGAAATTACTAATGAGCAGTGGAATGCTATTATGGGAACCGAGCCAAGTACTTATACTGGAGAAAATCTACCAGTTCAAAATGTAAGCTATACGGATTCGCTTACGTTCTGTGACAAGTTATCAGAGCTTACTGGCTTTGATGTATCACTCCCGACAGAAGCTCAGTGGGAATATGCCTGCAGAGCAGGATCTACAACTAAATGGTTTTGGGGTGATGATGAAAATGATTATAGCCTGTATGCCAATGATTCAGCATCTGATGGTCCATATGCTGTTGGAGGATATCTGCCTAATCAGTTAGGCCTGTATGATATGTACGGAAATGTTATGGAATGGTGCCTTGACTATTATGCCGCTGAATATGACAGTTCAGATACGGTAGACCCATTTAATGATACAGAGTCTGTTTCCAGAGTGGTTAGAGGTGGCGGCTGGGGTGAAATTCCAGATTACAGCAGATCTGCCTATAGAAATGCCGTTGGAGAAGATAGTGCAACAGATGGCATAGGATTCAGAATAGTTGTAAATACTAATAATAATTGATTATAAATAATAAAAATTTAAGATTTATATTTGAATAATTAAGGTTATATATAGAAAACTCTCTTCCATTTGTGTTATTATGATTGGGCAGGTTTTCTGTACGGCTTGCGAAAAAAGTTTTGTTAAATGAATCCCTTATCTTCTGCAATTTCAAAAGGGATTACATAATTGTGTAGGGAGGATAAAATGAATAGCTTAAATATTAAAAAGCTTACAAGGGGAATCGTATTATTTTCTCTTGTTCTGATTCTTGGCCTGGCTAAGAATTCTCTTATTTCAAAGGCAGATAAGTCTAACGTATTTTTTATCGGTAATGACATGTATGAATATGCTACAGATTGTAGCGGTAGCGGATGGGCTTGGGATTATAGTACCAAGACATTAACACTTACTAACTATAGTGGTTCAGAAATAGTATTTGATGCTCCAAGATATAGCAATACAACTCTTAATATTGCACTTAAAGGTACTAATAGTTTTAGCACATCATCATCTACAGAAGCAGCTATTAATGTTAATGGACCAAGCGTTTCTATTAAGGGAACATCTGGATCTAAGCTTGTTATAGGTAATAAGAATTATACTTATGGTATTTATTGTAGTAATAAGCTCTCTATGATAAACACAGGTGTTGCAATTAATCTTAATGATTCAACATGTGTAAATGCTGTTTATTCAGATGGTGGCATTACTTTTAATGGACTTGAAGGTTCTATTGTAGGTGGTGAGGCAGTTAAGGCTGGTTCTGCTATCTATATAACAGGTACAACAATTAATAAGTACATTGCATCTTACAAGAATGGATCAATTTATTTCCTGTCTGATGAGAATGTTGGTACAGTAAGTAAATACAGTGACATCGCTACATATGCTTCTCACAGCGTAACATTTACTCTGACTAAAGAGAAGAAGATGGAAATCGCCGGACTTGGTGTTAATAAGTATTTCATCAACAATGGAATTAAGTATTATATAAAGTCTACTACAGAAGTGACAGCAGTTGGTGTACCTAGTAAGAGCATTACATCAATTGAGATTCCTGATACAATTACTTATTCATCAGATCTTACATTTAAGGTAACAGGAATTGATAATAAAGCATTCAAGAACTGTAAGAAGCTTAAGACAGTTACTATCGGTAAGAATGTAACTTACATTGGAAAAAATGCATTCCAGAATTGTACTAAACTCAAGAAGGTTACAATTGGTAAGAACGTTACAAGTATTGGAGCAAATTCATTTAAGGGTTGTAAGAAACTTAAGAATGTAGTTATATCTACTACAAAGCTTAAGACAGTTGGTAAGAACTCTTTTACAACTATACAGGATAATGCAACTATCACAGTTCCAAAGAGCAAATATACTAAGTACAAAAAGATGCTTACAAAGGTTTGCAAGAAAAAAGTAAATATCAAAAAGGCCAAATAATTAAATATTTAACTCAGTCGGGGTACAAGCTCCGACTGAGTTAAACGCTCCGTGAGGATGCGCACGGATTCGGACAGGAATTTGTCTGCTGAAGCAGACCCGAATCCGGCGCTCAAGACTCGCGAGCGAGTCTTGACATTATAAAGTCTGAAAGAACTCACTAAAGAGATTATAAAACGAGTGATTATCATTTGGGTAATCACTCGTTTTTCTAAACAGGAAATTGCTATGCAAATTTACTGTTTAGAACTTATCGGTTATATGGAAAGGGGGCATGTAATATGGCATGCACAACAATATTAGTAGGAAAAAATGCATCTTATGATGGATCTACAATAATAGCAAGAAATGATGATAGCGGAGCAGGTTCTTTTACTCCTAAAAAATTTGTAGTAGTAAAACCGGAAGAACAGCCAAAAGTATATGAATCTGTGCTGTCACATTGCAAGGTTGAATTACCTGATAACCCTATGCAGTATACATGCGTACCTAACGCTTTAAAAGGTGAAGGTATATGGGCTGCAAATGGAGTTAACGCTGAAAACATAGCTATGACAGCTACAGAAACTATTACCAGCAATGCGAGAGTTCTTGGAGCAGATCCACTTGTAAAATACGTAGAAGCTACAGAAACACAGGAAGAAATCCCTGGAGGTCTTGGAGAAGAAGACTTTGTAGTTCTCGTACTTCCATATATACATTCTGCTAGAGAAGGCGTTGAACGTATGGGTGCATTACTGGAAAAATATGGAACCTATGAAATGAATGGAATGGCATTTCAGGACGTTAATGAGATTTGGTGGCTTGAAACCATAGGTGGGCACCACTTCATGGCCAAAAGAGTGCCAGATGATCAGTATGTTATGATGCCTAATCAGCTTGGCATAGATTCTTTTGACATGAAGGATGCACTTGGCGAGCAGAAGAATCATATATGTTCTGCGGATCTTGCTGAATTTATAGAAAATAATCATTTGAATTTGTCTATGGATGGCGGATTTAATCCAAGAGATATTTTTGGCAGTCATGATGATTCTGACCATGTATATAACACACCAAGAGCCTGGTTTATAGGAAGGTATTTCAACCCATCACTTAGCTGGGATGGTCCTATGGCACAGTACAGACCAGACTCTGATAATATTCCATGGTCTATGGTTCCTGAGAAAAAAATCACTGTAGAAGACGTTAAGTATGTGCTGAGTTCACATTATCAGGGAACACCATTTGATCCATATGGCTCTTATGGTCATAAGGATATGCAGGGAGCATTCAGATCAATTGGAATTAATCGTAATGACTTTATGGGTATGGTGCAGATACGTCCATATGTTAAAGAGTCTCATCGAGCACTCCAGTGGCTTGCATTTGGCTCCAATGCTTTTAACGTGATGGTTCCATTTTATACACAGATAGATACTACACCAGAGTATCTGTGCAATACGACTAAGGATGCTACAACAGATAACTTCTATTGGAGTAGTCGTTATATTGCTGCGCTTGCAGATGGTGCTTATGGAAAGTGCATTAATCTCATTGAACGTTATAACGATTCAGTGCAGTCACAGAATCATGCGCTGATAAAAAAATATGATGGAATATTAGATCAGAATAATGCGGATGATATCAGGACAACTTCAGAACAGGCTAATCAGGCCATTGCAGATATGGTAAAAAAAGAAACTCAAAACACACTAAATAAAGTGTTATACGAGGCAAGTAATCTGATGAAGAACTCATATGCAAGATCAGATGCGTGATTTATAAAGACTTGGAAAGGTATTTAAATTATTTATGTTTAGTAATATAGTGCCTGCCACAGATAGTGACAGAGAGCAGATAATGAATTTATATAAAGAGCAGCTGGGAAGAGAGTTTTGCGCATGGGATGAAGATTATCCATCTGAAGATACTATAGATTTTGACCTTTCACGAGATGCGTTATTTGTCATGAAAGATGATCAGAAAGATTCAATTATAGCTGCGATTTCTATAGATCTTGATGAAAATGTTGAAGAGCTTGAATGCTGGAATAAGGATTTATTTCCAGGCGGTGAGCTTGCAAGACTTGCTGTAACACCTTCCATGCAGGGAGCGGGTATTGCAAGGCAGATGTTACAGTATGGTATGCAGGCACTTAAAGAGCGCGGATATAAGAGCATACATTTTCTTGTGAATAAATATAATGAACCTGCACTTAAGTCATATTCTAAATTTAATTTTGATGTAGCAGGTGAATGTCATTTATACGACCAGGATTTTATATGTTATGAAAAAGAATTGGATTATGAATCATACAGAGATGCAATGATAGAAAAGCTTGAGAGCGCAAAGAAATTTAGAATGCACCTTGTTGCACGTAAAAATGTCTGACAAGTATACAAGTTTTCCTGATGGAAAATAAGCTGAGTAATAAACAGGATTTTTCTTAGCCCCTTTAATTTTAAAGGGGCTTTTGTTATTATTTATAAGGTAATTGCTTTGTAATAATATTTGAATGGGGAAGACTTTGATGGATACAAAAGTTTTTTATACAGAATTGGAAAAGCTCGTCAGAAATGGCGCAGATGACAATTCAATCGAGAAATTTCTTAAGACCAATATAAGTACAGCAGATGAGGAAAAAGATTATGTTTCCTATCTTGCAGTCTGCAATGAACTCTTAGGACTTTATAAATCTCAGAAAAAATATGATAATGCATTTATTGTATGCGAAGACATTCTGGTACTGATGGATGATTTAAATCAGACTGAGTCGATAGCATTTGCTGATGCTCTTGTAACAGTTGGCAGTACTTATAGAGAAGCTGGCAGAATATCAGAAGCTATGAACTATTACACTCAGGCATTTAATGTATATGATGATCTGGACCAAAAAGAATGTGATGGTGATCTGCATTTCCTTGAAGGCTGTCTTGGATTTGGCGAGACTAATTTTATGATGGGAGAAAAGTCAAAAGCCATTAACTACTACGAAAGAGCTGCAGCTGCAGTTAAGAGTACTTATGGTGAAAATCAGACATATCAGGCAATAGTAAGCAATATAATATCTGTATGTAACGAGGCAGGCGATACAGAAAAGGCCGCTTACTATCAGGAGATTCAGGCAAGATTATAATTAGGTTATGAATGACTATTCATGTATGTTCTAAATAAATAGAACGGTGGATTTATATGAAATATAAAAAGAATGATTTGATACTGGGAGCGCTTATCCTGGTTGCAGCCCTTATAATATGGGGCATCATGATGATGCTAAGCTCAAAAGGTAGTGAAGTTGTAGTATATGAGGATGGCAAGGAACTCTATAGATACAGCCTTTCAGATAACATAAGACAGGAAATTATAAGTAGTGCGGGAGTTAATGTCCTGATAATAGAAAACGGCGAATGTTATCTGGAGGATGCAGACTGTCCTGATAAGCTCTGCGTCAAACAGGGTAAAATAGGAAAGATAGGAGAAAGCATTGTATGTCTGCCACATAAGGTAGTAATTACAATAGAAGGAGAAGGTGGTAGCGAGTACGATGCTACGGCCCAGTAAATAATATGAAATTAAAAACAGCCCATATGGGCCTCTTACTTGCTACAGCGCTTATTTTATCTTATATAGAGTCACTTATACCATTTTTCTTTGGAGTTCCTGGAATGAAGCTGGGGCTTCCTAATATGGCTATAGTAATGGCTTTATACATGTTTGGATGGAAAGAAGCTATTGTTATAAATGTATTTAGAATCGTTATTTCTGGATTTTTATTTGGAAATATGTATGGCATATTGTTTAGCCTTTCTGGAGCTGTAATAAGCTTTATAGCAATGCTTATAATTAAAAGTACAGACAGATTCAGCATGACGGGAACTAGCATAATTGGAGGTGTATTCCATAATATAGCGCAGATTCTGGTTGCGGCATTTGTTGTTAAGACAAGCGGAATTATATATTACATGCCGGTTCTGATAATTGCTGGTGTAATTACCGGATTCATAAACGGAACCATAGCAAGTCAGGTTATGGCACATATACGCAGAATCATCAAATAGTTAAGGACTTTTTATGAAAAAAATTGTTGATATATTAAAATCTCAAAAGGACGATAAATACAAGGAATTTATGAGTAATCTTACTCCTGATCTTGATAAAAAATGCTTTATTGGCGTCAGGACACCTGAACTAAGGAAGCTTGCCAGGCAGATGATCAAAGACGGCGATGACAAGAAATTTCTTAAGGAACTGCCACATAAATATTTTGAAGAAAATCAGCTCCATGCTTTTATTATCAGTGAGACTAAAGATTTTGATAAATGTATGGCACAGGTAGAAGAATTTTTGCCATACGTTAATAACTGGGCAACCTGTGATCAGATGTCTCCAAAAGTATTTAAAAAGCAAAGTGACATGCTCCTGCCATATCTTGATAAATGGATGTTTTCAGGTGAGACATACAAGGTGAGATTTGCGATTGGTATGTACATGCAGCATTTTCTTGGAGATAAATTTGATTTGATATACATGCTCAGAATAGCTGATATTAAATCAGACGAATACTATATCAACATGGAAATAGCCTGGTATATGGCTACTGCATTATATAAGCAGTGGGATGCAGCAGTTAAAGTGCTTGAAGAGAGGCTTATGGATAAATGGGTTCACAACAAGACAATTCAGAAAGCCCGTGAGAGCTACAGAATAACAGATGAGAGGAAAGAATATTTAAAGAGTCTGAAACAATAAAATTATTCGCTCATATGTTTGGATTTTGGATTCAAATATAGTATAATCAAATGGTGGCAAAGAGCTATGGCTTTTGGCCGCCACTTTTTGTTGGAGGAGAGATTTGGTCGAATGATTGGCTATTTAAATGGGATTGTAGAATATTTAGAAATAGATAATGCGGTAATTGACGTTAATGGAATTGGATTCAACGTCAAGATATCAGCGTCAACAGCAGATAGAATGCCTGGTATAGGCGAGGCTGTCAAGATATTCACATATACAAGCGTCAGAGAAGATGCGTTTGAGTTATATGGTTTTCTGTCAAGGGATGAGCTTGGCTTTTTCAAACTATTAATAACAGTATCTGGAATAGGTCCAAAGGGTGCGCTTTCTATATTATCAGTCATGTCACCAGATGACCTTAGATTTGCCATTATGGCAGGCGATGCCAAGACACTGTCTAAGGCTCCTGGCGTTGGCAAGAAAACTGCTGAGAGAATGGTCTTAGAACTCAAGGACAAAATATCCAACGAAGATATTGTATCTGGTCATGCTGGAGGAAGTATATCCGGAATAGCTTCTGGTGATGATGATGGAGCATCCAGAGAAGATGCTGTATCAGCTCTTGTGGCACTTGGATATAGCAGTACAGATTCAATGAGAGCAGTCAGAAATGTAATTAAGGCAAATGGTAGTGATCTCGATACAGAGGCAATACTTAAGCTTGCACTTAAAGAATTATTTTAACTCAGTCGGAGTACAAGCTCCGACTGAGTTAAACGCTCCGCGAGGATGCGCACGGATTCGGACAGGAATTTGTCTGCTGAAGCAGACCCGAATCCGGCGCTCAAGACTCGCGAGCGAGTCTTGATGATATGCTGGAATTAATTATACTTATCCAGTATATTAATATTCATTAATATATGATTTAACGACGCACATATTAAATTATATGGAGAAAAACATGGAAAAAAGAAAGATAAGGACTTCAGTAGGTGGAGATAACGGCTCAGGACGCAGCATTGATACCTCTTTTACCTCAGAAGACATCAAGATTGAAGGTTCACTTAGGCCTCATAAATTAACAGAATATATTGGTCAGAAGAAAATCAAAGATGCCATGTCAGTATCTATCGAGGCTGCAAAGCAAAGGCAGCAGTCTCTTGACCATATCTTATTATATGGACCTCCAGGTCTTGGTAAGACAACTCTTTCACAGATCATTGCAGCTGAAATGGGCGTTAATTGTAAGATCACAAGTGGACCTGCAATTGAAAAGCCAGGTGAACTTGCGGCTATATTAAACAATCTCCAGGAAGGCGAAGTACTCTTTATCGATGAGATTCACAGACTTAACAGGCAGGTGGAAGAGGTTCTCTATCCTGCAATGGAAGATTTCAAGATAGATATTATGATTGGAAAAGGTCCTACAGCAAGATCTATACGACTTGACCTTCCTCACTTCACATTAGTCGGTGCTACAACAAGGGCAGGTATGTTATCAGCACCACTTCGTGACAGATTCGGCATGATATACAGAATGGAGTTCTATGAACTTGATGAGCTTGTGAACATTATCATGCAGTCAGCGAGGATTCTGGGCGTTTCAGTAGATGCAGAAGGTGCTCTTGAAATGGCAAGGCGCAGCAGAGGTACACCGCGTCTTGCAAATAGAATACTTAAGAGAGTAAGAGATTTTGCGCAGGTCAGATATGACGGCGTTATAACCAAAGAGGTTGCAGATGTTGCGCTTGATCTTATGGATGTAGATAAAATAGGTCTTGATCATATGGACAGGAACCTCCTCGTTACACTTATTCAGAAATTTGATGGTGGTCCATGCGGACTTGATACTCTGGCAGCCGCTATTGGCGAGGATTCTGGAACCATTGAAGATGTTATAGAACCTTATCTAATTAAGAATGGCCTTATTAACAGAACTCCACGGGGAAGAGTTGCAACAGATTTTGCATATGAGCATTTAGGTATTGCACAACCATCCTCTAACGATTAAAATAAAAATAATTGAATGCGATGATTATTGTGGGGAGGACTAAGATATGGCAATGGTAGAAAAGACCGATACAGAGGTCATTATTGGGGGTAAGGTATTCACGCTTTCAGGTTATGAAAGTGAAGAGTATTTGCAGAAGGTTGCCCTATATATTAACAATATGATAGCTGATTATAACAAGATGGATGCATTTAAGAGAGCTCCTCTTGATCAGCAGAATGTGCTGATTCAGCTGAATATTGCAGATGACTATTTTAAAGCTAAAAAGCAGATTGAAGTGTTAGAAGAGCAGGTCAAAGAGAAGGAAAAAGAGCTCTATGATATTAAGCATGAGCTTATTGCCGCTCAGATCAAGCTTGAGAATACTGAGAAGAATGTAAAGTCTCTGGAAGAAAATTTAAGCGACGATTCTAAGAAGATTATTCAGATGGAAACAGAGCTTAAGAATTTAAAGAGAAGATAAAGTCTTAATTTATGGGAATTGTATGTCATCGAGTAGGAGTAATCCTACTCGATTTTTACAGTTTGGAGAAGTAAAGGATTCTGGTACAAGGGGACCAGAAATCTATTATTAGGAGATTGATGAGTAAGGTAGAATTATTAGCGCCGGCAGGTAATTATGAAACAATGGTTGGTGCTTTCAATGCAGGTGCAGATGCAGTTTATCTTGGCGGTGAGATGTTTGGCGCAAGAGCGTATGCGGACAATTTCACTACTGAGCAGATTGTAGATGCAATTAAATATGCACATCTTCTAGGCAAGAAGATATATCTGACAGTTAATACGCTTGTTAAGGAAAAGGAGTTTGAGAATCTCCACGGCTATATAGAGCCATTTGCAAATGCAGGCCTTGACGGCGTTATTGTTCAGGATTTTGGAGTATTTAGATATATAAGAGAGCATTTCCCGAATGTAGAACTCCATGCCAGTACACAGATGACATTAACTGGTCAGCATGGTGCAAGTCTCCTTAAGAGGATGGGAGCAACAAGAGTTGTTCCTGCAAGAGAGCTTACACTTGAAGAGATTAAGAATATTAAAGCTCAGGGAATTGAGGTGGAGGCCTTTATTCATGGTGCTATGTGCTATTGCTATTCTGGTGCATGCCTTTTTAGCTCAATGATAGGACCTAGAAGTGGCAACAGAGGCAGATGTGCACAGCCATGCAGACTGCCATATTCATTTGAAGGCAGGAACAAAAAGGATGAGACATATCCGCTCAGTCTTAAGGATATGTGTGTAATAGATATTATTCCTGACCTT
>CAMJFD010000061.1 GCA_946404845.1 uncultured Butyrivibrio sp.
TCATCGCTGTAGCCTTCTCTTCCCATGGTAATATTATCTCTGATTGTACCGCTTAAGCCATGTCTCCTGTAGCACCATACCAAAGGCACTTCTAAGATCATGTCTTCTAATATCTCTGATATCCTTACCTTCTATCTTAATAGAACCTTCATCTACATCATAGAAACGCATAAGAAGTCCAATAAATGTACTCTTACCGCATCCTGTTGGTCCTACAATTGCCACTCTCTGACCAGCCTTAATATCAAGATTTAAATTCTCAATAAGAGGCTTATCTTTAGTATACGAGAAATCGACATTTTCTACATCAATTTTTCCTAAAATTTCAGAAATATCTGCTGGATTATCTACATCAGGTACCTGAGCCTCTTCATCTATAAGCGTAAATACACTCTTAGCACAAGCAAGAGCATTCTGAAGCTCTGTTACTACGCCTGAAATCTCGTTAAATGGCTTAGTATACTGTGTTGCATAACTGAGAAAAATCGTAAGTCCACCGACTGTCATATTTCCTGTTATACAACTGATACCACCTACAAGTGCTACGCATGCATATACAATATTATTAACTACACGAGTGGATGGATTAGTAAGTGATGAGAAAAATGTAGCCTTTAAAGATGTATTAGCAAGTCTCTCATTGATCTCATCAAATTTTTCCAGATTCTCATCCTCATGAGAAAAGGCCTTAACTACTCTAAGATTATCAATCATCTCTTCTACAAGTGCTGTCTGATCTGCTCTTGCTGTTGACTGTTCTCTGAACAAATTAAATGATTTGGTAGCAATGAATTTGGCAACCAAAAGTGATACAGGAGTCAGTATTACAACTATAAGGGCAATCCTGCCACTTAGATAAAACATAAATATAAGTGTACCTACAATAGTAACGATACCTGTAAATAGCTGTGTAAATCCCATGAGAAGACCGTCTGCAAACTGATCTACATCAGCAATTATACGGCTTACTGTCTCACCCGTTGGATGTGTATCAAGAAAATTAAATGGCAGAATCTGAATTTTGTTAAATGCATCAGTTCTGACATCTCTTACTACCTGGAACGTAATCTTATTATTAACCCAGCTCATTATGAACTGACAAAGCGCTGTTATAGCTACAACTATAGCCATAGTTACAAGTATTCTCGTAATCTTGGCAAAATCTACTTCTGATGGACCAATAATATAATCTACTGCATTACCAGCAAGAACTGGTGCATATAATGTAAGTCCTGCAGAACATACAGCCATTAACATAGATATAAAAATAAGGAATCTGTAATGAGCTGCATATGCTAATACTCTTTTTAGTGTCTGATCTTTTTTCTTATTCATTAGCAGCCTCCTTACCTATAACTGTATTATTATCTTCTGCCTGACTGCCATATTGTGACTCATATATTTCTCGATATACATCGCAGCTCTTCATGAGCTCGTCATGTGTACCAAGTCCTACCATCTTACCGTCATCAAGTACAACTATCTTGTCACAGAAACGAATTGATGATGTTCTCTGTGATACGATAAATGTAGTTGGTGCATCCTTCATATCTTTAATAGCAGCTCTGAGTTTCCTGTCTGTTGCAAAGTCAAGAGCAGATGCACTGTCATCCAGAATCAGGATCTGCGGATTTCTTACAAGAGCTCTTGCAATTGTAAGTCTCTGTTTCTGACCACCAGATAAGTTCTTTCCAGCCTGTGCTATTTCATATGCAAGCTTTCCTGACTTATTATTAACAACATCTTCTGCCTGAGCTATTTTAAGAGCTTCATAGATTTCTTCATCAGTTACGTTTTCTCTACCCCATTTCATGTTGTCTCTAATAGTTCCATGAAACAGAACTGCTTTCTGAGGTACGACACCAATGTTTTCTCTAAGAGATTCTGTATCATATTCTTTTATATTTTTGCCATCAATATAGATATCTCCGCTATATGTGTCATAGAAACGAGGAATCATATTGACGAGACTTGATTTACCACTACCTGTACCGCCAATTATGCCAATACTCTCTCCTTTTCTGACATTAAATGATATATCTGAAAGAGAATCTGCGGAAGATCCTGGATATCTCATGCATACATTCCTAAATTCAATTACATTGTCACTGCTGAATTTATTAACAGGAACTGTTCCATTTATCATGGATGACTTCTGCTCAAGCATATCCTGAATTCTGTTACCACATGCAACTGAACGTGTGATATTGAGAATCAGATTAGCAAGTTTGACTAGTTCTACCAGAATCTGTGACATATAGTTATAAAGAGCTACAACTTGTCCCTGTGTAAGAGTTCCGCTATTAACCTTAATCGCACCAGAATAAATAAGAATTACAATACCCATATTCAGGATAACATATGTTGCTGGATTCATAAGAGATGTAACTGTACCAACACGCTGCTCAGTACTTGTAAGCTTCTGATTACGTACTCTAAAATTATCAATTTCTTTTTGTTCAAGTCCAAAAGCTCTTATTACTCTAAGGCCATTTAGATTCTCTCTTGTAAGACCTAGAACTTTATCAAGAAGATTCTGTACACCTCTGTACTGAGGAATACTCCAGAGCATGATGCCAAATACTACAATTGACAGGAATAGAATTACTACAGCAAATATAAGAGCCTGACTTGCATCAATTGTAAATGCCATTACCATTGCACCAAATACAACAAATGGTGAACGCAGAAGAAGCCTCAGCGTAAGGTTGATACCCTGCTGAACCTGGTTCATATCACTTGTAATTCTGGTAATCATTGTAGTGGTGCCAAGTGTATCTATTTCAGAATAAGACAGTTCCTGAATATTCTTGAACAGATCATGCTTAACTGACTTGGAAAATCCTGTTGCCGCCTTAGCTGCAAAATACTGTGCTGTCACAGAACTTATAAATCCAACAGCTGCAAGTAGCACAAGTGTCAGACACATCTTGATGATATATCCTGTATCATTATATTTAATTCCATTATCAATAAGAGCAGCCACAACAAGTGGAACAAGTAGCTCAAATGTTGCTTCCAGTAGTTTAAATAATGGTCCTAATATACTTTCTTTAGTATACGGTTTTAAATATCTCAGTAGTTTTTTCACAACATTCTCCTATCTATCCTAAATATTTAATAATTTATTCTAAGTCCTTTTGGATAGTGATTTTTGAGAACACTTCCAGCAAGTTTGCCCCAGCCTATACTATAACCATCTGTTGTAATGAGGTGCCATCCCTTATTTCCTGATGTTCTGATTGTCTGTCCATTAAGATAACTCCTGATCTCAGCACTATCAGAAGGAATATCATATACATTTACAGCCTCATCCTTTTTTAGCCAAAGAGCAAGCGCATGTGATGGCTCGAACCTGTCTTTTTTCATCGTGCCTATATGAAGTCCCGGTCTTAGAACTTTAAGACCTTTCAGTCCAGGCATTCCCTTTGGTGTGAGATATAACTGTTCTCCAAATAATATGAAGTCTCCTTCAAGCTTTATATTCAGAAACTCTTTTTCAAATTCCCTGTAAGCCTTAAGGTCATTTGGAGTAAGGGTCTTATTTGAACCATTTGGTACATACATTGTCTTATTGAGGGCAATGTCACCTTCTTTTTCAAGAACAGCGAGATAATGACCTTCTCCCTTTAACAGATGTGGCCATAATCTAATAGTCTTTTTTATCTCCTCTTTGTATGAATCTCTGGTACATAACTCTTTTAGCTGTTCTTCCATTATGCTCCTGTCATAACTTATAAACTCAGCGTTACCTGATTCCATACCCTCATACTTATGTACATCCAGTAGTTTGAAATCCGGATGTCTCTCGAGGAAACTAATAATACTTCCTTCATTTTCAGCAGGTGCAAACGTACAGGTCGAATATACTATTCTGCCACCTGGCGCAAGCATAGCAGCTGCATTATCAAGAATTTCTATCTGTCTTTCTTCGCATTTACTAACGTTTTCAAGGCTCCATTCAGAAATTGCAACATCATTTTTTCTGAACATTCCTTCACCTGAGCATGGCGCATCAACAAGTATCCTGTCAAAATACTCTGGAAAAACATTCGCAAGTTTCCCTGAATCTTCATTTAATACAAGGCAGTTCTGTACACCAAGTCTTTCTATATTAAGTGAAAGAATCTTAGCCCTCTGAGGACTGATTTCATTAGCTACAAAAATACCTTTTCCATTCATTGCCGCGGCTATCTGAGTACTTTTGCCACCTGGTGCAGCACACAAATCAAGAACCCTTTCGCCCTCCTGCACTCCTAAAAATGATACAGGTGCCATTGCGCTAGGTTCCTGAATGTAATATACTCCAGCTTCATGATATGGATGTTTGCCTGGTGTCTCTGATTCTGAATAATAGAAGCCATTAGGCTCCCATGGTACATTCTCAGTTGCAGAGAACTTCTCTGTGACACTCTCTGCATTGTCACACTTAAGCGTGTTAATTCTAATAGCCTGATACTTATTGTCTTCAAAGCTTTTTATAAAACTGTCATATTGATCAGCCAGCATCAGCTGTATTCTATTGTCAAATTCCTGTGGAAGCACGGATTTAATCTCCCTTTTTAATAAAATGATTATATGAATTAAATATCATATGTAAGAATAAAAATGCCAAATTACTATTTATAATCAGCAATTTAATAGAGTAATCAGAAATATCCCTGAACTCATAAAAAACATAAAAAGAGCACCCTTACCTATATAACTTATCTACACCATTATATAGAAGAATGCTCACAAAAACAAATCTTATAAATATTTAAATTAACTAAGTCAAGTTATTATGCACTGTATACCTGGCTTTTAGCCATCTGAAGACTCTCAACCAGTTCAGGTATGGTAGCTTCAAAGTTAACGCCATACCATGGCTTTTTAGGATCATTTAACGTAGCTTTTATTGTATCTCTTGTATAGTCAGCTGCGATTTTGAAAGCCACATCAATTGGAATATCCTGCACCATACATCCAACTGATACACTTGAGAATAAGTCACCAGTGCCATGATAGCTTACTCCTATCTTGTCATTCTGATATGAAAAATATTCTTTGGTCTTACTATCATAACCGTAAACTCCAGTCTTATTAGGGAGCAGGCTTACACCTGTTATAACAGGCTTTTTAGCACCCAGATGATGTAGTTTCTGCAGTAATGACTTGATATATTCTTCATCATATTCTGTTCTGTATTCAGTTCCAGTCATAAGACATGCCTCAGTAATATTAGGAACTACAATGTCAGATACTGCGCAGAGACCTGCATTTAACCTTGCATACTCTTCATCAAATCCAGCATATAATTTTCCATTATCTGCCATTACAGGATCGACAAATTTAAGAGTATTCTCATCTGCAAATTCTTCAAATATATGCTTTACTATTTCTATTTCCTGTGCTGATCCTAGATAACCGGTATAAATAGCATCGAACTTAACATTCTCACTCTTCCAGTGATTAACTATCGGCTCAAGCTGGTCAGTAAGGTCCTTGAAAGTAAAGTTTTTGAACATAGTATGAGTTGATAATACTGCAGTAGGTAAGATGACCGTTTCTACACCCATTGCAGATATTACTGGAAGTGCAATTGTAATAGAGCATTTTCCTAGGCATGATATATCCTGGATAGTAAGTATTCTTTTCATATCAGAGTCCTTTCTTATTCTGGTTCTAGTAATATTATTAATGAAAAAAGCTGACCAGAAGCTTATTTCTCTGGTCAGCTTTTATTGTAATATAAACTGTCATGTTTAAAATGGCCAAAATAATTAAATTTTATAAGGCCAGTTTAATAATTACATATTAAAACCAGTGTTTCCTTTTGGGTTAGGACCATACTGGTTGTCGCCTGGCTGGCTGTCCTGGCAGTAGAATACGATAAGGATAATTGCACCTACTAGTGGAATAAGTGCAAGTAAGATCCATGCCCATCCTTTTCCAATATCATGAAGTCTTCTAACACATACACCAAGACCTGGAAGGAGAAGTGCAAGACTTACTATATATGATAAAAATGTAAGACCTGTAAGATTAACTACTATTCCTACTACGAAATTTACAAGGATGTTGAATAATACAAAATACCAATACTCACTTCTTCTTGCACGTCCATTAAAATCTACATACTTTGTTAAAACTGTTTTTACTGCTTCCTGAAAACTCATTTTCTATACCTCTTTCCTCTTTTTTTGCAATTTTTGTTTAACACAGGTTATAGTATAACATAATAATTAAGTTTTATTTATGAATTTTTCATTCTTTTTTTATATTTAATTCTGAAAATAATGCGCAATACAATTTCATATTAGACAAAAGCCACAGTTATCGTTAATCAACAATAACTGTGGCCCGTATCAATATTGATTATTAAATGATGTAGGTGTCAAAAGTACCTTTTGGCATCTTATGATTATCCTCTAAATAAAACGTTATTGATAACACCTTCAAGATATTCCTGTCTTCCAGAAATTGGATTTTCAGGTTTCTTAAGCTCAAGAGCCTTATTAGAGAGTTCTTCAAGAGTTGTTTCACCCTTTCTGATCTTCTGTCCTAGCTCTGTCTCATAACTTGAATATTTTTCTTTGATAAAGTTATCAATTCTGCCATCTTCTATAAGTTCTGCAGCCTTGATAAGACCAAGTGCAAATGTATCCATACCAAGGATAAATGCATGGAACATATCTTCATATGTGTTACTTGGACGACGGTTCTTGGAGTCAAAGTTAAGACCACCTGTAAGTCCGCCTGCCTTAAGAATCTCATACATAGCCATTGTTGAATCATATACATTACATGGGAATTCATCTGTATCCCATCCAAGTAATGGATCGCCCTGGTTGGCATCTACTGAACCAAGCATTCCATTGATACGGCTGATACACAGTTCGTGCTGGAATGTATGCTGTGCAAGTGTAGCATGGTTTGCCTCTATGTTCATCTTGAAATCCTTATCAAGTCCATACTGACGCAGGAATCCGATAGCTGTTGCAGCATCAAAATCATACTGGTGCTTCATTGGTTCCTTTGGCTTAGGCTCGATATAGAAGTCTCCTGTAAATCCGATGCTACGGCCATACTTAACAGCCATCTTCATCAGATTAGCGATATTCTCCTGCTCAAGCTTAACATCTGTATTGAGAAGTGTCTCATAGCCTTCACGTCCGCCCCAGAATACATAGCCGCGTCCGCCCAACTTAACAGTAATATCAAGAGCCTTCTTGACCTGTGCTGCTGCAAAACAGTAAACATCAACTGAATTTGTGCTACCTGCACCATTCATAAATCTTGGGTTACCAAACATATTGGCTGTTCCCCAGAGACACTTAATATCTGTTCCTTTAGTCTTCTCAAGAATATAATCAGAAATCTCGTCAAGACGTCTGTTAGTCTCGTTAATATCATCTGCTTCTGGTACAAGATCAACATCATGCCAGCAGTAGTATTTAATACCCAGTTTTTTCATGAACTCGATTCCGGCATCGACCTTTGCCTTCGCGTGTTCCATTGTACCTTCAGTCTGACCAAAACTCTTATCTGCTGTACCTCTACCAAACATGTCTACTCCGTTTGCTCCGAGGTTGTGCCACCATGCCATAGCAAATGGCAGATGCTCTTCCATTGTCTTGCCCATGATCACACGCTTTGGATCATAGTACTTAAATGCAAATGGATTTTTGCTGTCCTTACCTTCAAATTTTATTTCTGGAATGTTGTCAAAAAAATTGCTCATACAATCCTCCTTCACTAGGTTTGAGATTTTGTTCGTTTATTAAACTAACTATTATTTTAAAACATTTCCAGGGCGTTGTGAAGTCTTTTTTTTTATTAATTTTTAGGCTATTATTGTTACTGGAGAGATAGTTTTTTCATTAAACTATCAATTAAGCATCCTCGGATGTAAATACTACATATATTCATATATAAGAGGTTAACCATGCAAACAGGAAGTAGAGAACTTATAAGGGATATCAATACTGCCCTCATTATCAAACAGGTCATTAGTGAAGGTGGCCTGTCGAGAGCCGATTTGTCCAAAAAACTGGGATTATCCAAGGCCACAGTATCAGCTATTGTACAGATATTAATTGACAAAAAACTCCTTGTAGAAACAGGTCCTGGAGAATCAACGGCCGGAAGGCGCCCAACGCAGCTGTCATTTAATGCTGAGTGCGGATATGTTATTTCTATAGATATTGAATATTCCAAGATTTATTGTATGCTCTCTGACTTAAATGGTAATGAACATACAAGCATCAATATCAAGAACAAATATAATGAAAAAACAATCTTAAAGGCTATTATTGATACCGTAAGCCAGCTAAAAAAGGAAATCCCAAAGTGTAAATACGGTCTTGTCGGTGTTTCAGTTGCCGTTCATGGAATAGTTCATGACAATAAGGTTTTGTTTACTCCATATTATAATTTTGAAAATGCAGACATCGCAGATACACTCTCTGCTGAATTTGATGTACCTGTATTCGTTAATAACGAGGCTAATCTCTCAGCAATTGGAGAACACACCTTCTGTCATCCACAGAAGAATCTTATCAATATATCTATTCATTCAGGTATTGGTCTTGGGCTGATTCTGGATGGAGAACTATTTGAAGGCCACGGTGGAAGTGCTGGTGAATTTGGTCATACGATTATTGTTCCTAAGGGAAAAGAATGTCCTTGTGGTAACAGAGGATGTCTTGAGCAATATGCATCTGAAAGAGCTATTCTAAATGATTTGGCAGGTAAACTTAATTTAGATGATCTGGATCTTGATAAATTCGTAGAAATGGTAAAAGAAGGTAATAAGGATGCTCTCGCAGAACTCGATGAGTTTGAAACATATATTGGAATAGGACTAAATAACATCCTTAAGCTATATGATCCAGAGCTTATTATAATTAACTGTGATCTACTTGCTGCTCTTCCGGATACTCTTAATCAGATTATTTCAAGGCTCAACACATCAAGACATACAGAATGTAAGATTCAGCTGTCAACCATACAGGACAAAGGTATCTTACTTGGCGGCGTAGTTGTGGTTAGAAACGATTTTTTACAGTTATAATTAACAGATGATTTTTATATTTATCTAAGAAAAGGCATGGAGATGATTTCTCATTTCCATGCCTTTTTCTGGGGTTGGGTTAACAAATAACAGATTATGTCATAATCAGCTTATATTATAGTGATCATTTAACCTTAATCTTACATGTAGCCTTATACTTGCCATCTTTAGTCTTAACAGTAATTGTTGCAGTTCCTTTTTTAACTGCTGTAACTGTTCCATCACTACTTACTGTAGCAACCTTCTTGTTACTGCTCTTCCATGTAACATCCTTAATTGTTGCATCAGTTGGTTTTACCTTGGCTTTTAATGTATAAGTCTTGCCTACCTTCAATGTCTTGGACTTCTTATTAAGTTTTACAGAAGTAACCTTAACCTGCTTAGTTACTTTAATTTTGCATGTAGCTGTAAGTCCATTACTTGTAGTTGCAGTGATTGTAGCGGTACCTTTTTTCTTGGCTGTTACAAGTCCATTTGAATCAACCTTTGCTACCTTTGAATTACTTGACTTCCATGTAACTGTAGCATCTGTTGCATTAGAAGGTGTAACTGTAGCTACCAGCTGATATGTGCCTTTTTGGCCAATCTTAACTGATTTCTTGTTAAGCTTAATCTTAGTAGCCTCTACTACAGTCTCTTCTGTTTCTACCTGTGTATTAGTCTTATCTTCTACATTTGTATCTGTACTTGCACCATTATCTGCTGAGCTGTCTGTATTTGATGCATCCTCTGTTGAACTATCTGATCCTGAATTATCTGTATTTGATGCATCTTCTGTTGAACTGTCTGACCCTGAATTTCCAGAATCATCATCTGTATCATCATCTGTTTCTATACCTAGTGCCTCCAGTAATTCATTCTTAGATGCATAAGTTGTATTGTCAGCACATGATACATATACTTTTTCAGAATCGTTAATGCATAAATCCTTAGTCTGTGAGCCGCTTCCTGCGTTATTAAATATGATCATAAGATCATCAGCAGCTGCTGCAGGAAGTGTCTTGGCATACCAGCCATCACCTATTTCTACGGTTGCTGTTCCAGGCCATCCGCCAAAGAGTTCGCCGCAAGCACCCCATGTATAAGCATATACATCGCTCCAGTTATCCTTGTTATAGAAATATACTGTAGTTGTATCTGTTATCTGGCCTTCACTGTCATAATATACATTGAGCTTACTATCCATAGTACATGACAGCTGCGTTCCATTATTATTATTAAATATGAGTTCTACATCTTCTGCTGCGCCGCAAGGAATAGAAGCCTTGTACCAGCTGCCTGTAACCTTTGTCATTGTTATTCCAGGCCATGCACTTGTAATAGAATCATTAGATGTTGTGTTCCATGCATATACATATGGCTGATCCCATTCAGCATCATTATAAAAATATACTTCTGTTTTCTGAGTCTTGCCGCTTACTACATCTTCTACTTCTTCCATAGAAGAATATACTGTTATGCTATTAGCACTTACATAATTGTCAAAACAGTTAACTGGAATATTACCAGTCTGTGCTTTTTCAGAAGCATTGTCAGCAGTATCACTTATATAGTTATTAAATATTATATAAGCTCCTTCACCAGGACCTGCTGGTACCTTTGCTCTATACCAGTCTCCACTTACGCCATCAACCTTTTCTGCAAGTTCACCTGGCCATGCGCCAAATGCTTCTCCAATGCCATATACATATACACCTACCTGATCCCATCCCTTGTTGTTAAGGAAGTATACATATGTATAGTCATCTGAATATCCTGTAGCTTCTGCCACTTCATCTTTTGAAGCATAAGCTGTTGTATCATTTCCTACAAAATAATTTGCAGAACTTGTTACAGCAAGGTTATCTGTCTGTGTTCCATCATTGTTATGGAAAATAATATTAAAGTCTCGTGATTCTGTATCCTTGGTATACGCTTTATACCAATGTCCAGATTCTGCATATATCTTAGTTCCAGGCCATTTACCAAATGGCTCATATGTAGTAGTTTCGCCATCTTCGTCTACGTTATACCATGCATAGGCATATACCTCATCCCACATATTAGTATTGAGATAATAAGCGCTATTTTCAGTTATTCCCATGTCTTGTTCTGCATCTGAAATAGAAGAAAATATTCCAGTACTGCAGATATATCTGCCTGTTGTCTGATCAAGTGTATAATCTGTTCCATTTATAGTAAGTGTAAATCCGTCTTTGATACTAGCTGGTACAACTATTGTTTGCCAGTTGTCCTTATATTCATTAACTGTAAGTTCAGCATCTGATTCTGAAAGGCTTACAGTATCAACTGAACCATAATAGAATACTGTTGTATATTCGCTATCTTCTGCTTCATACAGTACTACCAGTGATCTTGCAGGGAGAATACCACTGATTTCACCATCTACAACTGTAAATACAGATCCATCATCAGTTTTATTTATATATGTTCCATCTGCAAGATTAGTAGTTGTATCAAGAACTGTATTATCGTAATTACCATTTACTACTACAAGGCCCTTTGTACCTCTTTCAATCATCAGAACACTTGTATCACCATCTGGATTTACAAGATTCTCTTCTTCTCCAGCCATTGCTGTTCTGAATTTATTAACTGCTACTACTTCATCATCTCTGTAGATGTCGCTACCAGCCTCGCCTATAATATTATCACCATACATAGTATCAGCTGTAGTTCCGCTATTCATAGGTCTTGAGAAAAACAGCGGTGTTCCTTCAGCTCTTGCTGTGATAATACCCCAGCCAAGTTTGATCTGCTCGTCAGTAAGAGTATAAGTACCATCATTAAGATAATTATCATGAGACTCAACCCATGTAACCAGCTTAGATGCTGAAGCATCATCATCAATGCAATAATCACTTATATTAGATACAGAATAATTATTACTTGTAAGAGCACTTCTGATACTTGCACCATAGTTACTTGCTGTTGTTCCGCCAATTGCTTCCTGATAAGCTCCAAGTCTTTCATTTGATCCCTGCAGAACCTCTCCATATACGAACAGATCTGCCTGATCAAATACTTCTGTATTCATATTAGTATAGAAAGTATTCTCAACTCCATCTGGAGCAGGATCATCAGAAAGAGCGATATGCTTGGCTGTATCAATTCTAAATCCGTCAGCGCCGCATTCTATACAATCCCACAGATATTTAAAGAAATATTCCTGAAAGCCTTCATTTTCTGTATCTACATCAGGAAGACCACCCATCATGTATCTTGTACACTGAATTCTGTCTGAATAATCTGTAATAGCAAGTCCATCATTGGATTCATCATGATACAGATTTTCTATATCACCTCCAACTGCATTTATAAGGTTTTCAGATACCTGAGAATACATTGGTGTTGTATGGTTTGGAAGAATATCAACAATGACATTTATTCCATATTCTTCAGCTGTTGCACACATGGTTTTGAATTCATCTCTAGTTCCCAGCTGATAGTTACCAATTGTCCAGTCTGTTGGCTGATAATGGTAGTACCACATGCCATTAGTTGAATCTCCGCCATTCCAGTAAAGGCCATTATAAATCGAAAGACATTCATTTATTGGAGATGTCTGAATAGTTGTATATCCAGCATCTGCAATATTCTCCATGTTCTCAGTTAATGTTTCAAAGCTCCAGCAAAAAGCATGTAATATTACACCGCTTCTAATTGCATCTTCTTTTTCTGTAGATGTATTAACAGAAAGAGAATCCGTATCTTGTGCAAGTACTTCTGAATCTACTTCCTCATCTATATCTATAACTTCTTGTGAATCTGCAGAATCAGATTCATCACTTTCGACGTCACTTGAATCTAAAACAGTTGCATCTTCTGAACCACCATTTTCAGCAGAATCTGAAGTTGCACTGTCTGATACTACTTCATAAGTCTCATCTTCAGTAAGAGACACATCATCATCACTAGAGGATTCAGAATTCTCTGCTTCACTTCCGCTAAGGCTTACATCAGAGCTCTCATCCGATGAATCAGTTTCATCCGCACTTTCTGTATCCTCAGATACAGCAACTTCATCCTCACTTGACATTTCCGATACAGCGCTGTCAGTTTCTGTAGCATACGCTGTGTTAGAAGGTATTACAGCACCAAATGTTGTGAATGCCGCAATACTAAGAGCCAATGCTCTCTTCTTAATAATATTCCATCTTTTCATACAATCTCCATTCCGAAGCACATGTTGGAATTACATATATGATGTAGAAATTTGTACTGCTTCCCGACAAATTGCCAGAAAATCACTTTCACAGATAATAAAGCCCCATAGGCCCTATTAAAGACGTCTTCCCCTGTAAAATAAAGATTTTCTACCCCAACACTGACACAACCCCAAACGTAAATACAAACGTTACCGGTAACGTTTACATATCTGTTATTATAATAGGTTATCCGATAATTTAATGTCAATATTCCGAAATTTACAAAAAACGTTTTCCGAATTTGGTGTTTTTAAATAAATTAACTTAATTAATATTTAAACCTTTTTAATTATTACAGGTTAAAGCCAATAAAATAGGACTACTCAAAAATGAGTAGTCCTTAAAACTTAATAAGTCATTAAGTAAATGTTCTGCATTCCATATAGTAATATCTGTCAACATCTGACGCAAGTTTCCATAATTTTTCAAAAGGTTTGAATCCCTTATACCCTGCTAGCCAGTTACTGAGTCCCATCATAGCTGTTTCAGATCCTATCATAACTTTCCTGTGAGCTGCCTGTATTAGTCTTTTGACATAATCATGAAAACTTACAAGAAAATCAGCGGTCGTCTTATCATCTACATGGATTTCATCAATACAATCACTTAATTCGATAAGCTTATCTTCCAATGTTTCATACTTATCTTTCATGCGCAGCTCCTTTCTCCAAAATCCCACAATTTTGGTGTGTAATGATATTATACAATATTTGCCAAAAAAATTAAATGATAATTTTCCTCTTTTTTCTTTATTTTTAGCACGTTAGAACACCATTGGCACATGTTAAAGTTTCCGCAACAATATCTTGTATTTTGCAAATATTATAAACGCAATATAAAGAAATCATAATTTCTTTCTGGATATAATCTAAAAATATAAAAAATTTATAAAGAGCGAAATTAATATCTTCATTAGCGAAGCTATTATCTTCCTTTCCGCGAGGTGCGCATCCTGCACGGAGTGCTTTTTTATTGCATAGGAAATTGCTTTGCAATTTTCCTATGCAATAAAAAAGCACAGGTCCATCGCCCTAACCTGCGCCCATTACCTGACAATTCACATTTCTCTCTAGTAAAATCCAAGTTGCCAAATAATATTTTTAAGATATATTAAATCATACCCCATATGTTTAATATAAAATAATTGGTTCAGTTCATCAGTTACCCAATTCCCACTTGATAAACAGCACCTCATATTTTTTAAACTGCCTTTGGCTCTCTCATTGATACTGCCTCGGCATGCTCCTCACTGATTTTACCAAAATCAGGTCTCTTGATCTTTTTGGCCTCGCGTTCCTTGGCCTGGTTAATAAGTTGCTTCATTCCATACATCATAGCTGTCATAATATTTCTTACCCCTCTAGTAAAATATATTAGATTATTTATTAAATTACCTCCACCCTCATAGGAAGTACTTTGATAATATACCACAATAATTCCGTTTTGAAAAGAGTTTTTTAATATTTTATTAATTTTCCTTTTATGCTTTTTTAAATCAGGGATCATTTATATAAAACAGATAGTACCTAAACCCTTTATAATTAGGGCTTTTCAGATAACTGATATTTCAGCTTTGAAATAAGATTTTATTTTTGATTATTTATTAATTTTATTTGTATAAAAAAGGAGGTAGTTTTCTTTTAAAGTATAAACTATATCTATAAACTGATAAAACCGTGATGTATATTTATGCATTAAAGCTTTATATCTGCATATATATACATATTTTTATAAAGCATTATGTATTTTAATTAAATAAGAATTTCTTAACTCAATTTATTATATTAGAAAATTTGCAGAACAATTTCCTAGCGGAGCGTTTTTTATTGAATAGGAAAGCAATTTCCTATTCAATAAAAAAGGTATCTCAAACACTTACGTGCTCAAAATACCTCTTTCTCCTCTTTTTTATTTATATCACTCTGAAATCATATCCTTATGCTCTTTCATGAACTTCTTAATACCCTTAAATGTTTCTGGGCTAATAATATGCTCAATTCTGCATGCATCTGTCTCTGCTGTTTTAGCATCAACTTTTGCTGTCATCATAAGAAATTTAGTAAGATTTGTATGTCTTTCATAGACTGCTTTAGCTTTTTTTGTACCTTCGTCAGTCAGTTCAAGTTCACCATCATCATGCATGATGAGGTAACCGCCTTCCTTAAGAATACCCACAGCTCTTGATACACTTGGTCTACTGAATCCAAGCTCCTGTGCTACATCTATGGAACGCACCGAACCATTTTTTTTCTTAAGTGTGTATATTGTCTCTAGATAATCTTCACCTGATTCATGCATTCGAACAACTTCCTCTCTTTCAATGATATTGGCAATGCTACACCTAATATGTTAGAGCCTGCACTACCTTTTTTCAAGTCTTTTTTAATTAAAAAATTATGAAGCAAGACCTAACATAGTGAGTCTTTCAAGATTAGATCTCGGTTGTTTGACAGTCTAATTACATAATAGTCCATGCAAGGCCAGTAATGGTCTTTATTTTTTGTCAATTTTCAAATTTATACTTCCGCGGTACACCATGGTATGGTATAATAGAAGTGGAGGATTTGTATATGAGACTTGGTTGGGCAAAAACAAAATATTCAATATCTTACTATGTAAAGAAAACCATTTATGTTAATGGAAAAAACAAGGATCTGG
>CAMJFD010000062.1 GCA_946404845.1 uncultured Butyrivibrio sp.
AGGATGCGCACTCGCGCGAAGTGTAAATGCTGCAAAAATGCAGCCGCGCTCAGCGCAATAATGTCGCTAGCCTCCTAAGCCAGAGGTCGGAGGTTCGAATCCTCTCGTGGACGCTATGAGGAGCCTATTGGGGCTTCTCTTTTTTTGCGCTCCTTTATATTGTTCAGTCTTTTTTATCTGTCAAAGAATAATGTGCTTCATTTGTCTGAACTTCATGTCCCAGAATCAGAGCTCTGCCAGATGTCCAGATGCAAATTTGCACCCAAATATGATAATATTTCCATGTACAAATAAATAGAAAGGACGTTATGTTATTATGTCTAATGAAGTAAATAGTGCTGATATTTTACTTTACGAAGATGCTGATACCAAAGAGTTTGTAAGTGTTATTTTCAATGAAGATAATTTTTGGTTATCTCAGCTAGGAATGTCTGAGTTATTTGGTTGTACTCCAGAAAATGTTATTCAGCACCTTAATAATATCTATGAAGAAGAGGAATTGGTTAAGGAGGCAACTACTAAGAAATTCTTAGTAGTTCGAAAAGAAGGAAATAGAAATGTTCGTCGAAACATCGATCATTATAACCTAGATGCTATAATCGCTGTTGGTTATCGTGTAAACTCAAAGAAGGCAACCAGGTTTCGTCAATGGGTTTAACAACTTGGAAGGGTGCTCCTGATGGCAAAATATTATTCTGGTCGAAGTGAACCATAAAGCTTGACAAAATAATACTTAGAGAGGAAGTACTTAATGAGTAAAAGACCTGTCACAACTCTTTTTATGCTTATGTCAGTTGATGGAAAAATAAGCCCCGGTGCATCAGATACCTTGGATGTTGATAAAGATTTTCCAAATATTGAAGGATTGAAGGAAGGTCTACAGCAGTATTATGACATTGAGCAGACAACAGACTTGTGGTCATTTAATACCGGACGTGTACAAGCAAAGATGGGTGTAAATGAAAAGCCTTTTCCGGAAAAGACACCGGTATCTTTTGTTCTATTAGATAACAGTCATTTGACAGAGCATGGTGTGAGATACTTTTGTGCAAAATCAAAAGAGTTTGTTTTGATAACAACAAATAAAAATCATCCTGCTTATACTGTGAATGAGAATAATCTACACATTATGTATCAGGACTCGCTTTCTCTAGAAGATGCTCTTGCAGAGTTGAAAGAAAAGTATGGCTGCGAAAGAATCACAATCCAAAGTGGCGGAACACTGAATGGAATCTTCCTTCGTGAAAAGTTATTCGATTATGTTGATATTGTAGTTGCGCCTGTATTGATTGGTGGTAAAGATACATCAACTCTTATTGATGGCAGTTCTATAGTAAGTGAAAATGAGCTAAGCAAACTTGGTGTATTAAGGATTAACACGTGTGATGTATTGGAAAACTCATATATTAGGCTTAGATATAAGGTGATTTCATGAGGAAGGAATTGGAAAAATACAAAAATATTATTGGCTCAGTGGTTACAGGAAAAGTTGATCGTCCACTTGGTTCAACACATCCTAATTTTCCAGACATGATATATCCTATCAATTATGGTTATGTGGATGGCGTATTTGCAGCTGATGGCGAAGAGCAAGATGTTTATATATTTGGCGCAAATGAACCGCTTAAAACATATACCGGAAAAGTCATAGCAGTGTATCATCGAACGAATGATACAGAAGATAAATGGATAGTTTCTGTGGATGGAAAAGATTACTCGGATGAGGAAATTTTGAAGCGAATTGAGTTCCAAGAAAAATACTATGAAGGAATGTTACTAAGAAGATGAGGATTTCAATTGATAATATAAGGGGAGACAAAACATCATGGTAAGGCTAGAGAAAATAAATGGCAAAAATGTTTGGGATGCACTGAAACTGTCGGTAAGAGGAGACCAGAGAAATTTTGTAGCAAGTAATGAAGTAAGCATAATAGAAGCTTATACGTCTATTACTGCAAATGGTTATGCATTTCCTTTTTGTATATATGATGATAAGCAGTTAGTAGGCTTTCTTATGATTGGATATGATAAAGATGATTACTGGGATGACGCGCCTGCAGTTGCTACTGGTAATTATAATCTTTGGAGATTGATGATTGATACAGCATATCAAGGAAAGAGATATGGGAGAGAGGCAGTAAAACTGGCGTTAGATTTTATAAGAACATTTCCTTGCGGAAACGCTGAATATTGCTGGTTATCTTACGAACCAGAGAATCATGTGGCGTCAAAATTGTATAGTTCATTTGGATTCGAAGAAACTGGAGATATGGATGGGGAAGAACTGATTGCTGTTCTTAAACTGGAAAAGGGTGAGAAACGATGAAGGTGGGAATTGTAGCTTGTTCAAATGGGCAGAGAAAAGAGTGGAAAGAGCAGAATGAACAGCTTGTAGATGTTCTGAACATAATGGGGATTGAAACGGTTCTGTCACCACATATAATGTCAAAAACAGACGAATTTAGTGGTACAGATGAGGAAAGAGCTGCGGACTTAATGAAGTTTTGGACAGATGATTCCATTGATGCAATTTATGATATATCCGGTGGTGATTTGGCTAATGGGATACTCAAATATCTAGATTATGACTTGATTGCCAAGTCTGATAAGATGTTTTGGGGATATAGTGATCTTACTACAGTGATAAATGCTATTTTTGCAATGACCGGAAAGTCATCCGTTTTATATCAAATAAAAAATATGGTATATTCCAAATCTGATTTACAGCAAAAGAGATTTTCTAGCTACTTGTCTGGAAAGGAATCTGAGCTACTTGATTTTAATTATGAGTTCCTTCAGGGCAATCATATGGAAGGCATAGTGGTAGGTGGTAATATACGATGCCTATTAAAGCTGGCTGGTACAAAATACTTGCCTGATATGAATGGAAAGATTCTTTTACTTGAATCTCTGGGTGGAGGATCAGGACAGATAGCTACGTTATTTACACAACTAGAGCACCTCGGAGTATTTGAACAGGTTTCCGGAGTGCTGCTTGGAACATTTACAAATTATGAAAAAGCAGATTTTGAGCTGTCGGTTTATGATTTGCTTAAAATGCATGTTTCGAGTTCATTACCTATTGCTACTACAACAGAAATAGGACATGGACACGATTCCAAAGCTATAGTTGTAGGAGAAAAGCTGGAACTTTCATGAGAGTGGGTATAATAAAGTAAGGAGAAAAAATTAACCCAGGAGCAACTTGCTGAAATATTAGGAGTATCGGGGAGAACTGTATCAAGGTGGGAGACGGGAGTTTCACACAGTTAAAGATATGGAAGGCAACCCACACTTACATAGTGCTGATTTGTAAAAAAAGAATCCTGTTGCAATCTGAAATATACAGATAATGGTATTGCAATTGCCTCGTTTCAATGTTAATATGAGAAAGATTTAAAAAGATAAAGAAAGAGCGCTTGGCGTTTAGGTGAAGGAATGAGCATTAGATAATTTAGCTTGAGTGAACACGATTAAGATTTGTTGGCTGCTTATGCAGCTGTTTTGTGTACGCTTAAACTGGATTATCATGCATTTTTAGCCTAACTGTTCATAGTAGGTCTATTTGTGTGAGTCTATTTTGCGTATGCATAATAGGCTTTTTTTGATGCTATAGCAGCGGAACAGGAGGGCGATATATGCTTCAGATTAGGAATTTAACTATAACACATCGTAAGGACCTACGCATTATTTTGGAAAAATTCAATATGGCATTAAATGATGGAGATAAAGCAGTAATCATTGGGGAAGAGGGAAACGGCAAATCAACTCTGATGAAGTGGATATACAATCCGGAACTCGCTGAGGATTATTCAGAATGTGAAGGAGAAAGGGTAACTTCCGGAGAGGTACTGGGGTATCTTCCTCAGGAACTTCCAGAAGCAGATAAGGCAAAAACTCTTTATGAGTATTTCTCGGAGGCACAGTTTTTTTATGATAAGGAGCCAAAAGAACTATCGGAGATGGCAATGAAATTCCAGGTGCCTTCCGATTTCTTTTATAGCGATCAGAAAATGGGAAGTCTTTCAGGTGGTGAAAAGGTTAAGGCACAGCTTATGCGGCTTCTGATGGACAGTCCGACGGTGCTTCTTTTGGATGAGCCATCTAACGACATTGACATTAGTACGCTGGAGCTTTTGGAGAGGCTGATCAATGACTGGAAGCATATAGTTCTTTTCATATCCCATGATGAAACCCTTATTGAGAACACTGCAAATGTGATAATCCATATCGAGCAGATTATGAGGAAGACCAAGAGCAGATACACTGTTGTAAGGGATAATTACAGCAATTATATCGAAAGAAGGGCTGAGAATTTTGAAAGACAGACGCAGCAGGCTATAAATGATAGGAAAGAGAAGAAACGCCGAGATGAAAAGTATGCCCGGGTCTACAACAGCGTAGATTATGCCCTTACCAATATATCAAAAGGTGCAAGGGATGCCCCAGGCAAGAACCTTAAGGACAAGATGCACACTGTAAAGGCCATGGGTAAACGTTTTGAAAAAGAAGATGAAAATATGACCCAGATGCCTG
The DNA here is from genome assembly GCA_946404845.1 of uncultured Butyrivibrio sp. Lineage (GTDB taxonomy): Bacteria > Bacillota > Clostridia > Lachnospirales > Lachnospiraceae > Butyrivibrio. Next base: position 4,537 of record CAMJFD010000062.1, read on the forward strand.
AGCAGGAAGAGGCTATCTTTTTTAAACTGGGAGATGAGAATGCCAGGATGCCGGCAGGAAAGACAGTTATTGAATATGAGCTTGATGAGCTTAGAACTCCTGATGGAACAAAAGTACTTTCAAAAGGTGTTTTTCTTAGGGTCAGAGGTCCTGAGAAAATCTGCATTGTTGGCACAAACGGAGTTGGCAAGACAACGCTCCTTAAGCGGATGGCAGAGGAATTGCTTTCCAGAAAAGACATAAAGGCACAGTATATGCCTCAGAACTATGAGGAGCTTCTTGACCTTGATGTTACGCCGGTTGAATTCTTGGATGACACAGGGGTCAAAGCAATACGCACTCGTATCAGGACATATCTTGGGGCACTGAAATATACGGCAGATGAGATGGACCACTCAATACGAGAACTGTCGGGAGGACAGAAAGCAAAGGTGTTGCTTTTGAAGATGAGCCTGTCAGATGCAAATGTGCTTATACTTGATGAGCCAACGAGAAACTTTTCCCCGCTTTCGGGGCCTGTTATCAGGAAGATGATAGCTTCTTTTCCCGGAGCAGTGATTAGCATTTCTCATGACAGGAAGTATATTGAGGAAGTATGCACGAAGACCTATACATTAACAGAGAAAGGACTTATGTAAAGTATGGCTGACACAAGATATAATATGAGCGTATATAAATATTATAATTTAAGAGAAAAACCAGAAATAAAGGAAGCAGCTGCGAACTGGTTTCATGATAAATGGGGAGTGCCTACCGAGGCATATCAAGAATGCATAGATGCATATGTAGATGGCGCTACGGAATATGGCTGGTATGTGTGTCTTGACGGAGAAAAGATCGTTGGAGGACTTGGAGTTATCGAAAATGATTTCCATGACAGAAAAGACCTTGCGCCTAATGTCTGTGCTGTTTACACAGAAGAGGGATATCGATGCCAGGGTGTTTCCGGGAAGCTATTAAACATGGTGGTTGATGATATGAAAACTAAAGGCATTACGCCGATTTACCTTGTTACAGATCATATTGGATTTTATGAGAGATATGGATGGGAGTTCCTCTGTATGGCACAGGGAGATGGTGAACCAGAGCTTACAAGACTTTACATTCATAGATGACAAGGAGGATTTGTATGAACTATTTTATAGAAGGACTTCAGGGAAGCGGAAAGAGCACTCTTGTAAGGAGACTTTCCGAGAAATATCCGGATTATAAAGCAATTTGCGAGGGTGACTACTCGCCTGTGGAGTTGGCGTGGTGCGCTTATGTGGATAAGGAAACCTATAGTGGCATTCTTAAAAGGTACAGTGACATCCGTAGCGAAATAGAGGAAAGGAGCATTAAAGAAGGTGCCCACATGATCATCTGCTACACTAAGATTATTACAGATATCCCGGGATTTCATAAGGATCTGGAGAAGTATGAAATATACAATGGAAATCTTGATTCTGAAAACTTTAAAGAGGTTGTCCTAAAAAGACTTCATAATTGGAATGGCGATAAATATATCTTTGAGTGCTCCCTCTTTCAAAACATCGTTGAGGATATGATCCTTTTTCAAAAGAAGAGTGATCAGGAAATTGTTGATTTTTATGCGGAGGTTAAAGAGGCTCTTGCCGGAAAAGATTATCAGATATTGTACCTTGAGAGCAGTGATATAGCATCGAATATCGACTTTATCAGGAAAGAGAGGTCTGACGACAAGGGCAACGAGATGTGGTTTCCACTGATGATTGGATATTTTGACAATTCTCCCTATGCTAAGGAAAAAGGATTGTCAGGCACCGATGCTTTGCTTGAGCATTTCAGACACAGGCAGGAGCTTGAACTTAGAATCTGTAAAGAAGTGTTTGGTAAAAATTATACGCTGCTTAAATCGAAAAATTATAGTATATGAGGAAACAATTTGAATAATTGAAAGTTAAGAAATGAGACATAATTATATAAATGATAAATAGAATATGATAAAATATAATTGTAAGCAAAGGAATTATACATATGGAAATTTTATCAAATCATATAATTGAAATAGAAAATAGCGAATCAGAAAGAAAATTTATAATAACTAAAAAAGGTAAAAAGGTGGGATTTGTCGAAGTCTCAGATAAAAGTGAAATCTATTTTGAAATAGATGAAGACAAGAGACAGAATCACTACGCATCTAACGCGCTCTTTGTCCTAATGCCATATATTCATAAGAAGTTACATGAGCCAATAATTCATGCAGTTATTCCGGCTGAAAATGAAATGGCTATACATGTTGTAGAGCATAACGGATATGAGATTATATCAAGGGATGAAAAAAATGTGTACTATGAACACAGAATCTATGAAACAAGACTTGATGATGATTATACTCCAGCAGAGGGCCTAAAAGTTATGTATCTTGCAGGTGGATGCTTCTGGGGAATGGAAAGAGCATTTAAGAAATTAAACGGAGTTGTTGAAACGAAGGTAGGATATGCTAATGGTCATGTTAAGAATCCTACTTATGAAGAAGTGTGCAGGCACGAGACAGGATTTAGAGAATGTATAAGAGTTACATATAATCCAGAGATAACATCAGCGGATACTCTTTTGAAAGCATATTTTATATGTGTTGATCCAACTCAGAGCGATGGACAGGGCGGAGATATAGGTGAACAGTACCTTCTGGGTATCTATTATAAAGATGATGATACTCAGAATATAGTTACTAAGTATCTTGAAGAAGAAAAAAATAAATATCCTGAGTTCCACGTAGAAAATAAAAAACTTGACTGTTTCTATGAAGCTGAAGAGTACCATCAGGATTATCTACTTAAAAACCCAAGTGGATACTGCCATATTACGAGAGTAGAGATGGACAAGATTAAAGAGCTGAACTAAAAGTGTATTCAAAACCGTAAAAAACATGAAACAGATATAAAAGCAATAAGCCTATGCACCTAATGTAAAAATAAAAAAGTATTAAATAAAAAACTTCGATAAAAGATTATAGTAATTGTATATTACCAAATCTTCTATCGAAGTATTTTATTATAAGCATTATGAATAATAGAAAACATAATATTATGAAATTGCAAAAAGGAATAATTCTAATTTTAAAGCTTCATACTTAATAAATTCCAGAAAGATTGACAAAACTTTATTTAAATTGAAATTAGAGGAAACGCAGTATATAATTACGACATAAATGTAAGGGGTTACATAAAAGAATTATCAACTATATAAGAATCATAAAAACAAAAAAATATACGGTAATACGCAACATATATAGATGACAATCCAATATCACATAATAAGGTAAAAATACTAAAGGTATAAAAAGATATGGAGATTACAGATAAAAATGGTCAAATTAAATATGTAAGTGTTCGGAATGGCATAAAATATAATTCAGATAATTCTGAAGAAAAGTGCGCAGATAACCTTATACATGAGCATTTTTTGAATCTAAATATATGGATAAATAATGAAGATTACAATAGTGATCCTGTTATGATAGCCAAATCTGAAAAAATCAGCTGTACTGCAAGTTATCTAAAAGAAATGATATTTGGAAGATTATATACAAGTGGGTGCATAGATGATATAAACGAATTAACGAATTTTCATATAAGCGATAACGCAGAAAAGGCTGATATATTATTAGCTACTTCAGCTACAGCAAAAGTATACCAAGATAAATCCCTTCAAGAATTAATAGAAAAAAGAAAAAAAGGTAAGACTGAAAATACATCAAAAAATGATAATAAAAAAAATGTAGTCATGAATACTGGTAATAACAAATTATCAGTTGATAAAAAGCTGGTATTCGAACTTGCTGATTTTTTTAAAAAAGATTCTGATCTTCACAGGAAAACGGGAAGTACTCATAGTGCATACCTTAGAATTCCAGATGGATGCATACACAGTTTTGAAGACATCAGCAGGCATAATGCTCTTGATAAAGCTATAGGTTATATGCTGATAAATAAATATAATCCTGAAGAGTGCATGATATATACAACAGGAAGAGTGCCAACAGATATGGTAGAAAAAATCCTGATGGCAGGGTTTAGGATCCTAATTAGTAAGTCAGTTCCAACTGATGCAGCGCTTGACCTGGCAGCGGGATATGGACTTACTGTACTGTGTAAGACATGGCCTGACAGTTATGTGATATATGAATAAATAATTAGAAAATGATTTGATAGGCAAATAAAGGAAGGCAAACCATATATAAATGGAAATAGAAGAAGCTAGAGAACTGATTTTAGAAAAAATAAAAAATACTGAAGGCACAGAAATAAAGGCACTTGAAGATTCTTTTGGATACGTCCTTGCACAGGATATTACATCTAAAAGAGATATTCCTTCTTTTCCGCGCTCGGCAATGGATGGATATGCAGTTCACAGCGATGATATAAAAGGCGCAAATAGAGATAATCCAGTAAAGCTGACTGTAACAGAAGAATTATGTGCAGGTGATGTTCCTGATAAGTCCAAAGATCATGGCCCTGGAACAACAGTCAGAATCATGACTGGAGCTTATATTCCAGAAGCATATAATGCAGTTATTATGCAGGAAAAAACTAATTATGCAATGGACATAGTAGAAATATATGAAGATATAAAGCCTTATCAGAACTATTGCAAAGTAGGTGAAGACCTTCAAAAAGGTAGTCTCGTAGTTAGTAAAGGTACAAGACTTAATCCGTCACATTTATCTCTGATAGCAGAACTAGGAATAGATAATGTCTTTATATATAAACCTTTGAGAACAGCAATAATATCAACTGGTTCAGAGCTTCAGGACGTAAGTGAAAAGGCAGCTCCTGGTAAAATATTTAACAGCATTGCCTACATGCTTCAGGCCTATATCAGAAGACAGGGTCTTATAGTATCAATGAGAGATATATGTCCTGATGACGAAAAAACATTAAAAATAAAAATAGAAGAAGCTATAAAAAAATCAGATTTTATAATTACAACTGGCGGAGTAAGCGTTGGAAAACGTGATATTGTTCCAAAAGTTATATCTGAAATGGGAGGAAAGCTCCTATTTCAAAGAGCTGATATCCAGCCAGGTACGCCAACAGCAGCTTTTGATCTAAATGGGAAGATAGTACTTGCTCTTTCTGGTAATCCATATGCAGCAATGGCAAATTTTGAAATGTATTACTGGGACGCTGCAGCAAGATTTATGAACTGCAGTGATTATAAGCCAGATAGAAAGTGCGCAATACTAAAGAGTGAATATACTAAGATAAATAAGCATAGAAGGCTTCTACGTGCATATTATGAAGACGGAGAAGTTAGTCTTATAGATAGCGTACATGCATCATCAGTTATCAGTAATCTTACAAAATGTAACTGCTATATAGATCTTGAAGCAGGCAGATCTGTACGGATTGGAGACAGCGTAAGAGTACAGCTATTTAAATAAAAGAGGTAAGTGAAAAAAATGGGAGCAAAATATTCAGCAGCGATCCTTGTGGGTGGTAAATCCACCAGAATGGGGCAGGATAAGGCACTTCTAAAACTTAATAATGAACGATTTATTGATCACCTTATTAAAGAGTTTTCTGAATGTGAGGAGGTCTTTTTGTCTGTTGCCAAAAAAGGTGACTATGCAGATACAGGAATTGCAAGTATTGCTGATGAACATAGAGAAATTGGACCAATAGAAGGTATCAGACAGTCTCTCATATATGCTCACAACGATTATGTATTCGTATGTGCCGCAGATATGCCGTTTATGACCAAAGATCTTGCTGATTATATTTCAGAATTCATATCTTCTGATTATGATGCATATGTAATACGCGATGAAAAGAGGATACAGCCTCTTTGCGCAATTTATCATAAATCTGTACTGCCTGTAATAGAAGAACAGATTGCAAATGGAAAGTATAAGTTATTTGACGTTCTGTCTCGTATAAGGGTTAAGTATATTGACCTTCATACAAGTACATTTGATCCTAAAACAGTTAAAAATATAAATACACGTGAAGATTATGCAGCTATAAAAGAGCCAGTAGTGTTCTGCGTTAGCGGCATTAAAAATAGTGGAAAAACATATCTGATTTCGAAACTTATAAATGAGTTTATTAGTGATGGACTATCGGTAGGAGTAATTAAGCATGATGGCCATGACTTTGAATGCGACATCAAAGGCACTGATTCATACAGATTCTACAAGTTAGGAGCTGCAGGAGTAGCTGTCTATTCTGACTATCAGATGTTTATACATAAGCGGCAAAAGTATAATATAAAAAATCTGATAGAACAAATGCATGAATATGATGTTGTAATAATAGAAGGGCTTAAGGATTCTGCATACCCTAAGGTGGAAGTTGTAAGATCAGCTGTATCGACAACCAGTGTATGTGATCCAGACACGCTTATATGTATTGCTACAGATAGTAAAGACCTCGACAAATCAAATTGTCCAGTATATGGACTTGATGATGTGTACGAGGTTTTTTGTTGCATAAAAAAAGCTCTTTTTAATATAAATGAGTAGGATAAATAAAATATTATTAGAAATAATTTACGTATAAGGTGATAAGTTTGAAAGAATGCTACTTTCAAACACGAATTGGTGCTGCGAGCTCCATCAATATCGGATTACTAAAAAAATTATTACTCGCAGTATGAGGTAGAAGATGAAACTTATAAAGACGGAAAATGCGGTAGGACATGTTCTATGCCAGGATATAACACAGATAATTCCAGGAAAATATAAGGGACCGGCATTCAAAAAAGGTCATATAGTAACTGAAGAAGATATACCTGTTCTATTATCTATAGGAAAAGAGAATCTCTATATCTGGGAAAAGAAAGAAGGAATATTACATGAAAATGAAGGCGCAGAGATTCTAAGAGATATCTGTATGGGTGAGTATATGACTGCCAGCGAACCGTCTGAAGGTAAGATAGAAATTCGGGCTGCAAGAGATGGCCTACTTAAGATCAATAGACAAAAGCTTATAGAAGTAAACTCCCTTGGAGAAATGATGATTGCAACCATACATGGAGATTTTCCTGTAAAAAAAGGAGAAAAACTTGCAGGTACACGTATAATTCCGCTCGTTATAGAAAAAGAAAAAATGGATAATGCAAAAAAGGCAGCAGGAAATGAGCCTATTCTAAAAATTATGCCATTTAATCACACAAAGGTAGGAATTATTACAACAGGAAGTGAAGTATTTAAAGGAAGGATAGAAGATGCTTTTGGCCCTGCAATTAGGAGGAAACTTGCAGAATATGATACAGAAGTAATTGGCCAGAAGATTCTGGATGATAATCAGGAAGCGATAGTTAATGCAATTCATGAATTCATAGAAGAAGGTGCCGATATGGTAATCTGCACCGGAGGAATGAGCGTTGATCCTGATGACAGAACACCAGGTGCCATAAAGGCAAGTGGAGCAAGGATTGTAAGCTACGGAGCGCCAGTTCTTCCTGGAGCCATGTTTCTATTATCATATTATGAAAAAGATTCAAAATGTATTCCTGTAATGGGACTTCCAGGATGTGTAATGTATGCAAAAAGGACAATATTTGACCTGGTACTGCCAAGGGTTCTTGCAGGAGAAATGTTAAATGCAGAAGATCTTGCGCAATATGGCGAAGGCGGACTGTGCCTTAGCTGCGATGTATGTACATTTCCAAAATGCGGTTTTGGAAAATAATGATAATTATATTAAAAGGAGCTAAGGATATAAATGGAAGGCTTTAGTCATTTAGATGAAAATGGAAATGCAGTAATGGTCGATGTTACTGAGAAAAATATAACACAGAGAATTGCAAGGGCAAGTGGCAGAATATATGTAGGCGAAGAGGTTTTTAATGCCATAAAAGGTGGAAATGTTCCAAAAGGAGATGTTTTTGCCTGCGCAAGGGTGGCAGGAATAATGGCTGCCAAAAAGACTTCGGAACTGATTCCTCTATGTCATCCGCTCCTACTTACAGGTATAGCAGTGGAATTTGAAACAGAAGAGGCTCAAAATTCCGTAAAATGCACATGTACTGTAAAGCTCTCAGGTAAAACCGGTGTTGAAATGGAGGCACTTACAGGAACATCTGTAGCACTACTGACTATCTATGATATGTGTAAGGCAATCAGTAAGCGAATGGAAATTTCAGATATCCATTTGGAAGAAAAAGATGGAGGAAAAAGTGGTCACTTTATACGTTAATTACAAAAGCCATAAATTCTAAAAAATTCTAAAAGGACATAGATAATAGAGGAAAATTAACGTGAAAAAAATAAATAATAAAATATATAATAATTCTAATAAATATATCAGCATGGTAGCTCTTGTAATGAGCATGAGTATGATGACAGCATGCGGTCAGGCAACTACAACTACCATAGATGCAGAAGCACAAGATAGTTCTATTACAGAAAAAGATAGAGCTGAAAATGTAGCAGTAGAAAACAAATCAGAAAATACGGAAGAAAAGAATGAAGAGGCAGTAGATTCTGAAGATACAGAGACAACAGAACTCATAGTTTTTGCTGCAGCATCAATGACAGAAACACTTACAGAACTTAAGGAAACATATGAAACTGAGCATCCAGAAATAGAGATTATTTATAATTTTGATTCATCAGGAACATTAAAAACACAGATACAGGAAGGTGCAGCCTGCGACCTCTTTATATCAGCAGGTCAGAAGCAGATGAACCAGCTAGATATAACTGCTGATCCAGAAGTTAACACAGAAGGTCTTGACTTTGTAGATGAAACGAAAAGAGTAGATATTTTGGAAAACAAAGTTACTCTGTGTGTACCAGATGATAATCCAAAAGGATTAACCAGTTTTGATGAATTAAGCGAAGCATTTGAGTCAGGGGATTTTCTGTTCTGCATGGGTAATTCAGATGTGCCAGTAGGACAGTACACTCAGAAGGTATTTGAATATTATGGCCTTGATGAAGAGACACTTGCAAGTGAAGGCCTTATAACTTATGGAACTAATGTTAAAGAGGTTACAACTCAGATATCAGAAGGATCAGTAGATGCAGGAGTTATCTACTGTACTGATGCTTATAGCGCAGGTCTTAAAATTGTTGACTATGCAACAGCTGATATGTGCGGACAGGTAATATATCCGGCAGCTGTTCTTAAAACTGCAGAGAATGCAGAACAGGCACAGGAGTTCCTTGATTTTATCCAGACAGATGAATCTATGGCAGTGTTTGAAGAAGTTGGTTTTAGCCGCGTTAATTAAAATAGTGGATGTAATTCTCACATGGCAGACTAATAGCTGCCTGTGAGAATTATAAATAACATAATAGAGCCGGAGGATATGAAATGGACTGGTTTCCATTGTGGAATTCAATCAGAATAGCCGGAATAGCCTGCGTTATAGTCTTTTTTACAGGAATATTTGCTGCATATTATGCATACAGACTTCCAAGAGTATGGAAAGGAATTCTAGATGCGGTATTAACACTACCTATGGTACTACCTCCTACGGTATGCGGGTATTTTTTGATACTTATATTTGGAGTAAAGCATCCTGTAGGTCAGTTCCTTTCGCAGTTTGGAATACAGTTTGTAATGAGATGGTATGGAGGAATACTTGCAGCAGTTGTAGTTTCTTTTCCCTTAATGTATAGAACTGCAAGAGGAGCATTTGAGAGTTTTGATGAAAGCCTTGCTCATGCAGGCAGAACGCTTGGACTTTCAGAAAGTTATATCTTCTGGAGAATCAGAATGCCAATATGCAGACAGGGAATCCTTGCGGGAACCGTACTTTCTTTTGCCAGAGCGCTTGGAGAATATGGAGCTACCAGTATGCTGATAGGATATACACCAGGCAGAACAGCAACAATATCTACAACAGTATATCAGCTATGGAGAATTAATGATGAGAGAGGAGCATTTACCTGGGTTATGGTAAATCTTGCAATCAGTACAGTAATACTGCTTGCTGTTAACCTGCTTGAACGTAAGCACGCATAATTATTATTAAATAGGGACCTGGAAGGAAAAATGGGATTAGTAGTTGATATTAAGAAAAAGTTAGGGGACTTTACATTAGAAGTACAATTTGAGACAAGAGGAAATGTGATGGGGCTTCTTGGAGCATCCGGATGTGGTAAGAGTATGACTCTTAAATGCATTGCAGGAGTAGAAAAACCTGACGAGGGACGAATAGTCCTTGGAGATAAGGTTTTATTTGATTCTGAGAAGGGTATAAATCTGCCACCTCAAAAGAGGAAGGTTGGATATCTATTCCAGGACTATGCACTCTTTCCAAATATGACGGTACTACAAAATGTTAAGTGCGGAGCTGGCACTATAGAAAAGGCAAAAAAATATATAAAAAAATATGCGCTGGAAGGCACGGAAAATCTATATCCTGATCAGTTATCAGGTGGACAGAAACAGAGAGTAGCTCTTGCAAGAATGCTATCATCTGAGCCACGTGTACTGCTACTGGATGAGCCATTTACAGCTCTTGATAATTTCCTTAAGAGCCGCATGGAGCGGCAGCTGATGGAAATAATAGAAGATAAAGATAAAGATATAAATGCACATGCAGAGGTTATATTTGTATCCCATGACAGGAATGAAGTATACAGGCTGACTCATACTATAGCAGTTATGGAAGAAGGAAAAGTTGTAGATATATCAGAAAAGCATGACCTGTTCAGGACGCCAAAAACTCTTGCATCAACTCTTCTCACTGGATGTAAGAATATCAGCAGGTTAGCAGAAGATGATAAAGGATATAAGGCTATAGATTGGGGAATAGGACTTAAAGGAGAAAAATATAATAAAGAAAAATATCTTTATGCAGGTATAAGGGCGCACGATCTTAGAATAGCTAAGACTAAAGACAATCTGGAATATGCAAAAAGAGATTTAGATAATAATGAGAATGTAATATCCTGCGAACTTGTAAGAGAAGTAGAAGATACATTTTCTGTAGTGATACAGCTGATGCCGCAAAATTTGGAAAACAAAACAGAGTATTCTCTTATAACCTATGAAACATCACCAGCAGAGTGGGAGCGTATAAAAAATAACATAGATACACAAAATATAACTGTGATAATTCCAGAGGATTCTGTTATCTGGATGAAAGAATGAAAAAATGGAGAGCTGCAAATGAATGATACATATGGAAGAAAAATTGAATATTTGCGAATCTCTGTAACAGATAAATGTAACTTAAGATGCAAATATTGTATGCCACCTGGGGGGGTTAAGACTATTCCTCATGAGGAAATACTGCGACTGGAAGAGATATACAGACTGACTAATATAATGGCTGGTCTTGGAGTCAATAAAGTACGTCTTACAGGAGGAGAGCCTACAGTAAGAAAGAATATAACAGAAC
>CAMJFD010000063.1 GCA_946404845.1 uncultured Butyrivibrio sp.
TATTCCAACAGCATAAGACAAGCCATGACCAAGTGAGCCCGTTGTAGCTTCTACCCCAGGAACACCTATCTTGGCAAGGCTTCCCATATTACTGCCGGGCTTGCAGAATTCATCCATCTTGTTGATATCATAGAATCCGGATAGACCCAGAACACTGTATAATGCAAGTGCTCCGTGTCCCTTACTCATGATAAAATAATCTCTGCCATACCACTCAGGATCATCTGGATGCACATTCATGAATCCACCATAATACAACATAGTTATTATGTCTGTACATGACAGCGCAGGTGCAATATGTCCTCCATTAGCCTGCCATGCAGTTCTGAGTACACGTTTTCTTACTTCATGCGCAATCTCTGATATTCTATTATCTCCATAATTACCTAATTCTATATGTTCTACCATATGGAAACCTTTCTATATAAAGTTCACATGCTGTGGTTCACTGCCCATATCTTTTCTATCCGGAATCTTATAACCTTCTTCTTTTATCTTCCATAAGACTTCATTTGTTTTATGCTGCAAACATAATGTACCGCACATTTTATTTGCATCAAATTCATCTGAAGCTATTTTTCTCATAACTTCTAGATATCTATCAGATTCCCATATTTCTTTAAAACGTTTTTCTTTAATATTTCCAATATGATAATCTTTGTACTGCTCATTGAAGAACATACCGCATGGGGCAACCAGGCCGGATCCTGACATCTGAATAATAAATGGAGCACCATAACACTGCTTATAACATTTATGACCATGACTTAGTATCTTGGACCATTTTGCTGATACCTGATACGTTTCTGTACTGTAGCTCTCAGCCTCTTTGAGTTTATTTATAAGAGCATCGTATTTATCATAATCTATACCAAGAGTATGATTTTCATCATCACTACAATGCTTAATTACCAGATAATCTACACCCAATTCCTTACCAAGCTTGGTAAGAGGTATTATCTGGTCTTCAAATTCAGGCATCAGAACCATTTGAAGTCCTAATGTTACAGGTAGATTTTTTTCTTTCTTAATCTTAACTGCGGTTCTGATATTGTGCATAACCCTTTCATAGCACTTCTCATTAACTCCATGAATATAACAATATCTGTCCACATCACCTGCTGATATATTGAACCTGAGATACGTAAGGCATGGCAGAATATTTTCAAGTTCCTCATCTGTTAACAGGAATCCATTTGTTCCAAGTGCCATATCAAGACCGTTATTCTTGCCTCTTATTATTGCCTCTTCCAGATGAGGATTGCAGGTACTCTCTCCATCTGATACAAAGCTGATTGCCTTTACTCCTATCTCAGCCGCATCATCTAGAAAGCTCATAATTACATCTCTTTCAAGACTAGGAAACTGATTTATACACTGCATCTGGCCATAGCAATATACACATCTATATGTACACTTAGTAGTAAGTGCACAATCTATAGTAATAGGTGCTATACGTTCGCCTCTCATCCATGCATCTATTCTGTCTTTGTGCCACATTACTTTACTTGCATCTAGAATTAGTTTGTCCATTAATTACTCCATTTCCTGAGGTTACATTAATGCCATCAGATGAAATTTACATGTCCTCCTGGATGTTTAAGTTCATACAAATACTTATTAATCTCGTCAAGTCTACATGTCTTCCTACAGTTACACTTTATAAACTCTCCCTTAAACGTATTTCTAATTCTGTCTGCTCTTTCACTCTCCCATATTTTGTCAAAATCTGTTTCATATATATTGCCATAAACATATTCATCCTGCCCCATGTATACAATACAAGGGAATACTTCTCCAGCTGAATCCATATATGCCATGAAATTAAGCCCGGGACATTCATCGTATGTTTTTTCATGCTGCAGATTTTCTATAGCCTGAGAACGGAAATAAATTTTGAAATTTTCTGTTTCATATTGCTTTAATTCTTTTCCTATTTCTTCGCTTTCAGTATAATCTACGTTTAGCCTTGCTTTACTCGATGGATGCTGTGAAAAAGGTTTTACCGTATAATAATCAAAACCTATTTCTTTCATCATCTTACCCAGCATAATTACTTCATCTTTATTCTCTGGTAATAGCAATAACTGAGCTCCTAATGTAGTATTTAAATTATTATCCCTTTTATTTTTTACAGCTGCTTCCATATTGGCGAGAACTCTTTGCAGATCACCTTTTCTACATTGATGAATTCTTTCATACGTCTCATCAGTTGCCCCCGCAATACTATATCTAACCCAGGTAAGTGATTTAAGACAATCCTTTATCTTAACTTCAGTAAAGAGTGCGCCATTCGTTGACATTGCAGCATCTATTCCATTTTCTTTGGTGATGTTAATGATTTCTGGAGCTTTTGGATGACACATAGGCTCACCTTCTCCAGCGTAGATAATACTTTTTAGACCTTTTTGTCCCAGAATTTCCAGATTTCTGACCAGAACGTCTTTATCCAGAAACCTCGGTTTATATTCCATATAATCAACGGCACAGAAAATACATCTGTGGTTACAGCCTCCGCTTATACCAATTTCCATTTCAACAGGATATATTTGTTCGCCGCTAAGCCACCTTGCTACCTCGCAAGGATGATATAGTAATTTATGAGAATCCATTCTGATATTTTCTGCCATATTTTATCATCCATCCCATACTATTATTCACACATTTAAAATTGTGCTTATGAATTTAAGCATATCTACCTTCTGCACAGATTCTTTATTACCTATAACATTAGTCTTAATAGCTCCAGCAGTATTCGCTATCAGTGTTGCTATATCTATAGGTACACCAGTTGCTGCACTAAGTGATGCCAGTGAATAGAATGCATCTCCCGCACCAACTGTATCTTTTACCTTAAGCGTAAGAGCAGGACATCTGACCAACTGCTTATCACATTTACCAATGGCGCCTTCTGCTCCAACTGTAACCCAACTGAGCTTTGCCCCAAGTTTCGTAGTCAGCTTATTAAGCAGCTTTTCTTTCATAGTAAGTGCCTGACCAAATGCAAGTCTCAGCTCTCTTTCATCTACAACAAATATATCGGCTCTGTGATACTTCGTTATTATATTCGTACCCATATTTGCCGAATTAGTCTGACAGTTAACACACATAAATTTAGAATTATCTTCCAATACCTTTATACAATCATCATCTATAAGTCCATGTCCAAAGTCACAAACAAGAACAACATCATAATCTCCAAGTTCTCTTGCCAGCAAATCATTAAATGTATTATGATCTAGTTCTCTTCTCTCGCCTCTTCTCATAAGATGATTTATAGAGAATAACTTATCATATTCCTGTCTTTGTACATTCTGCTTTAGATATCGTTTTTTTATTGGAGTTACAAAATCTTTTTCTTTTACGATTTTGAGGCATATTCCATCCATCTTCTCTTTAATAAATCTTGCCGTTTCATCCTCATATCCAGTCATAGAATACAAAGTGACATCATCAGCAAAATTCTTTACATGTCTCGCTACAGCAAGTGCCCCGCCAGCATACTTTTCTTCATATTCATAAAAAGTAGATATACTGGCATCTTTCATAGTTACACCCTGTACATTACAGAATACGTATTCATCTATAATTACATCACCTACTATAGCAACTTTTAGTTTCTGAAAGTCATCTACATATTGTCTGACCTGTTCCATAACATTAGAACCATATTTATCTTTTAAATGTTCAGACATAGTAACAACATTTTCAGGAAGTGCAGCAAAAAACTTATTTAAAAGCTTAGTTGAACTATATACCTGCCCATCTGTAAAATAGATTTGACCACCATACTCTTTTACAATTGCTTCTTCACTTCCTATATTGCCTGTGATATCATTCTCAGCCTTTTGATACTCTTTGCCCTTTGCATAGATATCAGGTTGAACATATTTAATAATCTCATGAACAGTAACTGCTTCACTTAGTATTACATAATCTATTACTTCAATCTGGCTTAGAAACTCCATTCTCTGATTATCATCAAAATAAGGTCTTCCCGGTCCTTTATTAACATATCTGGCAGCAGTAACAGACACAACAAGTACATCTCCAAGTTTCCTGGCATCCTTGAAATGTTCTATATGTCCATAATGCAATAAGTCAAATACTCCGTGACATAATACTATTTTCTTATTCTGCTTTTTTAGTTTCTCTCTTATTGGTACAAAATCCTCTTTAGATATTATCTGTCCCAATTTACTTACCAGCCTTTCACTTATCAGTATCTGAATCAGACCCTAAATATTTGAACCAGTCTGCTGTTGCTTCCTTAATTGTATCCGGAGTCCAAACAGGAGCCTTTCTCCAATATTCAATGTTATCCAGAATATTCTGAACTCCCTGTTCCAGACTTACCTTAGGATGCCAGTTAAGCATCTTATTGATTTTGGTAGTGTCTGCATACGTACAATCAGGTTCGCCTGGTCGTTTCGGAATATGAACCACATTCTCTTCAGTACCACCCAATAATTCAACAAGACGATTTACCGAATATGTATGTTCACTACCTACATTAAATCTCTCTCCTACAACATCTGACTGTGCTGCCGTATAAAAGGCATCTACTATATCAGTTACATAAGTAAAATCTCTTGTCTGCTCACCTGTACCAACGACAGTGTATGGTTTGCCAGCAAGCTTCTGCCCCAGGAATACTCCAAATACAGCACCATAAGTTCCAGATGTTCTGGACCTTGGCCCATACACATTAAATAGGCATAGAGATACGACAGGTAGCTTATATACTTTTGCCCAGTGGAGAGCCAACTCTTCTCCCAATCTCTTGGTAAGGGCATATGGATATTCTGGTCTTATTTCCGCACTTTCATCTGTAGGAAATTTATCCGGAATTCCATAGCAGGATGATGAAGCCGTATACATAAACCTCTTAATTCCTGCTTCCTTTGATGCCTTTAATACAGAGAATGTACCATCAACATTAGAATGAAAATATGCCTCTGGATTTTGGATAGATGGTACTATATCTGCAAGGGCAGCAAAATGAAACACCCAGTCAATATCTGTAAAAAGAGGTGCTATTTTTTCATAATTACATATATCTTCAATTATTATTTTTAATTTTGGATTATCTTTTTGATGGTCGAGATTTTCGAGTCTTCCTGTACTACAATTATCAATTACAGTTACTCTATGACCTTCTGATAGCAGCCTGTCTACCATATGCGATCCAATAAAACCGCATCCTCCGGTAACTATAGTATTCATATGACCCCCTCATGTCTTATGTTCGATATAACGATAAATATATGATTAAATTATAGCTCATAGACAGCTATATTGCAAAAATAAGACAAAAGCTCCAGCTTGAATCTGGAGCTTTGTCTTATTATAAATACTATAAAGTTATTCTTATTTATTAGCCCTGAAGAAGTGAGAGAACACCCTGTGTTGACTGGTTGGCCTGTGCGAGCATTGACTGACCAGCCTGTGCAAGAATATTATTCTTACTGTATTCAACCATTTCTTCTGCCATATCTGTATCACGGATTCGTGATTCAGCTGCTGTTGTATTCTCAACTACGTTATCCAGATTCTTGATAGTATGCTCTAATCTGTTCTGAATAGCACCAAGTGCTGATCTCTGTAGTGATACATGTTGGATAGCATCTTCTATTGCATCTATTGCATATGTTGCTGCTATTCCAGTTCCATCCTTTACATTCAGATTCTTAATTCCAAGTCCTGCTGAATCAAGTGAATCGATTTCTACTGTAATCTTATTGGTCATATCAGCATCAGAACCAACATGTAATGATAATGATAATGGTTCAACCGTCTGCACTTCTGCCTTTTGAATTGTAAATGATATAGAACTGGTTGTTACACCATTTGTAGTTGCTACACTTGTTGCAGATCCTGTTATCTTAGCCAGATAGTCAGAATCAGCGCCTATTGAACTAGCTATTCTTAATTCTTCTTTTACCTTGGCATATAATGCATTAGCACTGATTGTAGTTGTATCATACTTAGAATATGTATGATATGTAGCATTCTTGTATGATACTACAGAACCTGATGTAATAAGAGCTTTCAAATTAGTACTTGTAAGTTTATATGTAGATGGATCAGCAGCATTATCAGAACTAACTACTGTATATGTTGTTCCATCAATAGTAATTGTGTTACTTGATGTATATGCACTTGATATAAGATTTCTGGCTGCAGAATCATTCATACCAATATTGTATTCAACACCCGCAACTTTATAAACATCTCCAGCTTTCTGGATATCCATTGTAAATGTACCCTGTGTAAGGGACTGTACAAGTTCTCCTTCAAGACCAGCATCATGAGCATTAACTGTTGCTAATTTAGCTGCTCCATTTCCTTCAAGTAAGTATGTTTCATTGAACTTTGTAGTCTGTGATACACGGTCAATTTCTGTTGTCAGCTGATCAATTTCGTTCTGAATAGCTTCACGGTCTGTAAGTGAATTTGTTCCATTAGATGCCTGAACTGCAAGTTCATTCATTCTCTGAAGCATATCATGTACTTCTGTAAGAGCACCTTCTGCTGTCTGTACAGTAGAGATACCATCTTCAGCATTTGTAGAAGCCTGATCCAGACCTCTCATCTGTTTTCTCATTTTTTCTGAAATGGATAATCCAGCAGCGTCATCTGCTGCTCTGTTGATCTTATAACCAGAAGAAAGCTTTTCTGTAGATTTTGCCTGTCCTGAAGTTGTAATTCCAAGCATTCTGTTAGAGTTTATTGCTGTCACGTTGTGTTGTACTACCATAATGATCTACCTCCATGTGTTTAATCCCTATATGGACTCCTATATCCAATAAGATTAACAATTCTTTTTAGGTTTTGTAGGTTAAAAGCGAGAAACTTCAATCAAATAATAGTGGACTCATTCCACTTTCGCTTTCGCGAGCGCTCCTACAACGATCATCCGTGACGTTGTTTTTTTGTTCTCACATTTTATATCGGAAAAGCTTTCAAGAACTTTATGCTTTTTTGTAAATTTTTTTCATTTTTTTGTTTTTTCCTTACAAAACCCTTTTCAAATCCTTTTGAATAGTGATTTATACGTCTTTATGCTTTTCAAAAATTTCTTCAATCATTTCTCTAAATGAATCACAATACTGTGGTAAGACCTTATAAAACTCATTAGCTTGTTTAAATGCATTTAGTCCTTCATCATTATTTCTAATAAAATAGATTTCATCAGGTATACTATACAATTCTTCAAACCAGTTTTCTGTTAACAGTTTATATACGGGTGTTTGCTCATAGATCTGAATTCTTAACTTATCAAATTTGTCTATCTTTTTTCTATTCTTAATATCAGTTATATCTCCATATCTACATATTTTGTATAATTGGCTAGTTATTAGTTCAAGCTCTATAGCATTTTTTCTAATAAGTTCTACCTGTTCTATCCATTTATCCATAAGCTCTACAGTTCTGATAGAATCTTCCTGACTCTGCGCATATGGAATGCTTTGTATAATACCCTCGATATCAACTTCTTTTGTACATAGCTCATCTATTATATCTGACAATTTGGAGATTTCTGTTCCTTCTATATATGCCCCGCCTTCTGTGGCATCTATAACTCTTATCTCTGGTCTAAGTGCTATCTGACTTTCATAAAAATCTTTAAATCTTTTCCAATCAATGTGAGTATATACAATATCTCCATTTATTCCCTTTACAGGAATTTTGTCTTCATTAACTAACGTACCTTCATCGCTTCCATCTGAATGAGATTTATCACCTAGAAGTGCCAAATCCTGTCCTACCAATATAATATTTTTGATTCCTATATCGGCACAGGTCAAAAAAACCGCTGTAGCAACACTGCCGCCTATATCCGCTTGAATAATTATTTTATCCTTCATTCCAGGAATAAATGGAACATAAGGGCCAGCATGAATATATATCATCCTTCCATTGTATTTTTTTTGAGTTTCCATATTCGCTGCATAATCAGCTATAAGTGGCTTATCTCTGGCAATATCATAATCCAAAAATTTGGAAGATTTTACAGAATCAACGGTTGCTACCATGTCAGGTTCAATACCATGATCTTGAAGAGTACTTACTGCTCTATCCACAGCTATTATAAGAGCTTTATTTTTGGCTTTTTTTAATTCATCAATGTTATTATTGAGTGAAGGGCCTGCCGCCACTACAATAGCAGGGATATCAACATCCTTAAATGCACTTTTCATATCAAAGATGACTCTATTTTCAGACAAATGTTTAAATGAATAGCACATATTTTTTATATTTACCTGACCGATTTCTCTTTGATAATTTACATTCATCATATTCACAACTGTAACCTGCTTACATATCTGAATGAAATTGTCATTATATGCATATCCTGGAGTTATTATAGCTTTGGCTTGGATCTTTCCTACAACAACATTTTCCTTTAATCTTTCATAGAATACGCCATTCCCCATATGAGAAGTTATAACTATTACACGTTCATGCAGTAAAATATCTGATATATCTATGTTATCAAGTACAAATCGCAGCAATTCTTCATTAGGTTCATATACTATAAATATAGTATCTAAACGCATTTTATTAATAATGGCTCTTAGATAATATCCGGATGAAATTCCCAAAATTACAGCTGTTGTACGCATATTTTCAAACTCAAATTTCTCTGCCCATCTGGATGCTTCATAACTTGGGTTAAATAAGCTATTCATTCTGATATAATCATCTGTACTATGATTTCTTACAAATAGAATCTGTTCTCCATTTTTGGCAAGTTCAGTTTTGTATAATTCCTTGCCATAATCATATTCCTCCGGAATATAACCACATACTTTTTCAAATGCCGCTATATTTCTATCTCTTATTTCTTCATTGAAGCAATCCATTCATCAATCTCCTTTGAAATTTCAAAATGTAAATAATCTGCTGATAGTATATTATCCTTATCTTGTACTGATTTAGCCAGATTGGCAAAAGACTCCTGCCAAGTATTAATCTGATTACCAAAATCATTAAAATTATTGGCTGACTGAACTATCAGTTCTGTATAAAGTACGATTTGTTTTAGTACAATAGCCAACATTTCATCAGTAACATCTTCTCTTTGATAACATTTATCTGCAATAAGTTCACATTGTGTTTGGATTTGCCTTCCGTAAGTTTTAATATCTCTCATTTACAGCTTAATCCTCCATACTTATAAATGAAATATCATATATTTATTTTACAATAAAAAGCGGTCCTGCGTAAATGCAGAACCGCTTTTTATAATTATTTTTTGTCCAACTAAGTTATTAGCCCAAAAGTGATAGAACGCCCTGGTTAGACTGATTAGCCTGAGCAAGCATTGACTGACCTGCCTGAGCAAGAATATTATTCTTGCTGTATTCAACCATTTCGGTCGCCATATCTGTATCTCTTATACGAGATTCAGCGGCAGTAGTATTCTCAACTACGTTGTCCAGGTTCTTGATAGTATGTTCTAGTCTGTTCTGTACAGCACCAAGCGCAGATCTCTGAGCAGATACTGATTTAATTGCATCTTCTATCGCATCAATTGCATATGTGGCATTTACACCTGTTCCATCCGATACCGTCAATCCATTTAATCCAAGATTAGCTGTTGACATGGATTGAATATCTACTCCAATCTTATTCGTCATATCGGCATCTGCACCAACATGTAAGTTAAGAGTAAGGTCTTCAGTCACATTTGCTTTACCCTTGGTAAATGTAAATACTTTAGAAGATACTCCACTCATAGTTATCGAAGCACTTGTACTAAGTGTTGCTGAAGTCTTTGTAGCTCCTATATTACTAGCCTTCTTAATCTCAGCAACTACCTTAGCATATGCTGTGTTAGCTGAAATAACGGTTTCTGAATTAGTAGAACCATACGTATGATATTCAATAGCATCAATCTTAATAACACTTCCACTTGCAATAAGAGCCACTGCTGCACTTTGAGTTACCTGATCTTTAGAATAAACTGTAGATGAAGCTATAGTATATGTCTTATTATCAATAGTAATAGTTTTGCCCACAGCAAGTGAACTTGCTTTATTCTGAGCTGAAGTTGCCGTTATTCCAATGTCGTACTCTTTTCCGGCAATAGTATATGTATCTCCGCCTTTTAGTACATCCATTGTAAATCTGGCAGTACTGAGTGACTGTGTCAAAACTCCATCTAAACCAGCATCATGTGCCTTAACTGTCTGAGTCGTAGCTGTTCCATTCCCTTTTAGAAGATATGTTTCATTAAATTTGGTTGTTTCAGCTACACGGTCAATTTCAGTAGTCAGCTGATCAATTTCATCTTGAATAGAAGATCTATCAGATTCACTATTAGTACCATTTGCTGCCTGAACCGCTAGTTCATTCATCCTCTGTAACATGTCATGAACTTCTGCAAGCGCACCTTCTGCTGTCTGAACTGTAGAGATACCATCATCAGCATTGGTTGATGCCTGATCAAGACCTCTCATCTGCTTTCTCATTTTTTCTGAGATTGATAGACCTGCTGCGTCATCTGCTGCTCTGTTTATCTTATATCCTGAAGCAAGCTTTTCTGCTGATGTAGCCTGCAGATTTGTTGTAATACCTAACATTCTGTTAGAGTTCATCGCTGTTACGTTGTGTTGTACTACCATAATATTTTACCTCCATGTTTTACATACGCTGCGAATCCTTTCGCAGTAGTTAATTCAAATCATATAATAATTTACCTCTTTATTTGGGCTAATATAATTAACGTTCTCACAAATTATATCGACTTAAAGTTTCATATAATTAGCCTTATTTGAACATTTTTTGCAAAAAATGTTCATCAAAAAACCATATATATTTTGAATCTGTTTCCAAAATATATATGGTCTCTTTAACTATGATATATTCCATTTACTTGGCTATTATCTGGAACATCAGATAATATAATACTCCCAGCTCCTATAATACAGTTATTCCCAATTGTTACATTCTGTATTATTCTACTCCCTGCCCCTATAAAGGTATCTGTTCCCACATGGACATTGCCGCATAATATTGTTCCACCTGCAATATGGCTGTGTTCTCCGATTATGCATTCATGTTCCACAATAGATCCGGTATTAATTATTGCCATCTTTCCAATCTTACATTCTGCATTTATTATTACACCTTTTCCGATAAATATTCCTTTATCAAGGTGAGCTTTTTCAGATACTATTGCAGTCTTATCAATTACATTTATCAGATCAAAATCAAGAACTTCTGTAACGTCATATAACTTATGCCTGAGAGTATTATCCTTTATAAATCCAACTGTTATAAAGGCCTTTTTATAACCTTTTAGCATAAGTTCAGCAAGTACGTCATCATCACCTGCTATTCTTACTCCCATTATCTCTTCAAGTACAGAATTATCCTTATCTGTAATAACTATGTCTTCATACATGTTCTTATCTATACTGTCTATAACAGATTTGCAATGACCTCCACCACCTATTAGCACAAGTTTGTCCATCGCATTATACCCCCAGATGATTCTTCATGTTCTCAAGCTCGCTCAGCTGACCCATATCAAGCCATTTTTCTTCTGCTATTGGATATACACCTACTTTCATACCCTTATCAATACAGAGCTGCAATACATCTGTTGTATGTATGAATGTATCCTTGGGAATCATTTCTACAAACTCTGGTTCCAATATATATAATCCAGTATTTGTCAGAAATGACATCTCTGGCTTTTCAATCAGTTTGCTGACATATCCTTCTTCTGACATTTCAACCGTACCATATGGAATAGTAATATTCTTCATAGCACATATCATTGTTGCAACATTTCCATGCTCCTTGTGGAAATCATACATCTTGGAATAATCTTCTCTAACAAGGATGTCACAGTTACTCATAAAAAAAGTCCCTGATATCTTTCCATCAAGATATTTTAATCCACCGCCGGTCCCCAGATATTCCTTCTCTTCCACAAAATCCACATCTAACTTAATTTCATTATCTAGGAAATATGATTTTATAAGATTCTTTTTATAATTAAGGATTATGTCAAAATGGGTACAACCATATTCTATAAATGAATACATAATATGCTCTGTAATAGTTTTGTCGCCAATTGGAATAAGAGGTTTTGGTAAGATATTCGTATATGGAGCAAGTCTTGTACCTTTACCACCAGCCATTATTACAACAGGAAGAGCCAGTTGCTTTTTCTCTTCTGAATATGGTTCTGCCCAGAAACGTATTTTTATAATATGATCATCTTCATCTAGAATAGGAACAGAATTTATACTGTTCTTTTTCATATAGGAGTTTGCTTTTCTCTCTTCCCCAGTTTTAAGACTTTTTGGATTCTTGTGTAACATATCCTTTACAGGCTTTTTCAAATCTCCGCTTTGCAATATATATCTTCTGATATCACCATCTGTAAGGGAACCTGTAAGTCTTCGCTCATCATCAACTATATATACTATTCCCTTAAGATTACTATTAATCTTACTCATTGCTTCCAGAACAGTTACATTCTCATCAATAATATAATTTGACTGATCCATGAATACCCCTTTAGCCTTTGCTATTCACATTAACATGCAAGCATGTACGCATTTATGACTTTTGACACCTATATGATATACGAATTGCTCCATGACTAAAGTCATTCTCGCAATTCTACAAATATTCGGAAACCGCTAATTTACTGCGTAAATTGCTAATTCCTCATATTTGTTCGGGTCATAAAGTCAAAATGCTTAACATGCAAGCATGTGCGCATTTATGACTTTTGACACCTATATCATTAAATATTATATATATCAGTTTTGTATCTATCTAGATTATCTCTAAAGAACTCTATAGTTTTTGCAATTCCTTCTTCAAATGTATATTGCTGTTTCCAAGCAGTAAGCTTATGTATCTTGTCATTACTTCCAAGAAGTCTGTTAACTTCGCTCTTTTCCGGTCTTAACCTTTCCTCATCACATACTATTCTGGCTTTATCATTAATCTGTTTTATAAGTTCCTGAGCCATATCTCCTATAGATATTTCTATTCCTGTAGCTATATTTATTTCCTGTCCTATAGCCTTATCACTCTTATATATTTCTATAAAACCGTTTGCAGTGTCTTTGACATAATTAAAATCTCTTGTTGGAGAGAGCTTGCCAAGTTTAATTTCTTCCTTACCTGATAACAGTTGGGTAATTATAGTTGGTATAACTGCTCTGGCAGATTGCCTTGGTCCAAAAGTGTTAAATGGTCTTACTATCGATACTGGAAGGTCAAAGCTCCTATAAAATGATTCTGCAAGTCTGTCTGCTCCAATCTTTGTCGCAGAATATGGTGACTGTCCCTGAAATGGATGCAGTTCATCAATTGGAACATACTGGGCTGTACCATATACTTCTGATGTAGATGTTACAAGGATCCTATCTATATTTAGTTCTCTTGCAGCCTGCAGTACATTAAGAGTTCCCTTTATATTAGTATCTACATATGCATCTGGAGAATGGTAACTATATGGTATTGCAATAAGGGCAGCCAGATGAAATACAGCAGTGCATCCAGCCATTGCAGTCTTAACTCCATGAGGATCTCTTACATCCCCCTGAAATATCTCTACATGCTGCATAATATCAGGTGATACTGTATCAAGCCATCCCCAGGTTCCAAAAGAGTTATATAGCACAAAGGCCTTTACTTCGTACCCCTTTGTAACAAGTTCTTCTACAAGGTGGCTTCCTATAAATCCATCTGCACCAGTAACTAATATTTTGCCCATAGTATCCCTCCAGATAAATAATCGTTATATTAATAACTATTCTATCACATATTAGATAAATAAACCTCAAAAATAAAGCCGTAGCTGCATGATTTTAAATCATTTAACTACGGCTTTAAATATACTTTTGAATTTAAGTCTCGTATTTTAATTTTCTATAGGGGACCTGGGTTACAAGTCCCCTTTTAGAAAATCCGCCTAGGGATGGCTATATCTTAAATTAACCGAGTAGTGACAGAACACCCTGGTTAGACTGATTAGCCTGTGCGAGCATTGACTGGCCAGCCTGAGCAAGAATGTTATTCTTACTGTACTCAACCATCTCTTTCGCCATATCTGTATCACGGATACGAGATTCAGCAGCTGTTGTATTCTCAACTACGTTGTCCAGATTCTTGATTGTGTGATCAAGTCTATTCTGAACAGCACCAAGAGCTGATCTCTGAGCAGATACTGTCTTGATAGCATCTTCAATAGCATCGATTGCATATGTTGCATTTACACCTGTACCATCAGTTACTGTTAATCCTGAAAGTCCAAGATTTGCAGTAGACATTGAAGAAATATCTACACCAATCTTATTAGTCATATCAGCATCAGCACCTACATGTAAGTTAAGTGTAAGAGCTTCTGTTACATTTGCTTTACCTTTGTTAAATGTGAATACCTTTGATGATACTCCACTAATATCTATTGATGCACTTGATGTAAGTGTTGCAGATGTCTTTGTAGCACCAATATTACTAGCTTTCTTAATCTCGTCAACAGCCTTTTTATATGCTGCATTAGCAGAAATAACAGTTGCCTTATTTGTAGATCCATATGTATGATATTCATTAGCATCGATCTTAATTACACTACCACTTGCAATAAGAGCCTTAGCTGCTGATGTTGTAACCTGATCTTTTGCATAGTTTGTAGAACCAGCTATTGTATATGTCTTATTATCAATAGTAATTGTCTTACCTGTTGAAAGTGAACTTGCCTTAGCCTGAGCTGATGCAGCTGTGATACCAATATTATATTCTGTACCTGCTATTGTATAAGTATCTCCGCCTTTAAGAACATCCATTGAGAATCTAGCTGTGCTAAGTGACTGTGTAAGTGTTCCATCAAGACCAGCATCATGTGCTTTAACTGTCTGAGTAGTAGCTGTTCCGTTACCTTTAAGAAGATATGTTTCATTGAACTTTGTTGTCTCAGCAACACGGTCAATTTCAGTTGTCAGCTGATCAATTTCATCCTGGATAGATGAACGGTCAGATTCACTGTTTGTTCCGTTAGCTGCCTGAACTGCAAGTTCATTCATTCTCTGTAACATATCATGTACTTCAGCAAGAGCACCTTCAGCTGTCTGTACTGTTGATACACCGTCGTCTGCGTTTGTTGATGCCTGATCAAGACCTCTGATCTGTTTTCTCATTTTTTCAGAAATTGAAAGTCCTGCTGCGTCATCTGCTGCACGGTTAATCTGATAACCAGATGATAACTTTTCAGAAGATGTTGCCTGTGAACTAGTTGTGATACCAAGCATACGATTTGAGTTCATAGCTGTTACGTTGTGTTGTACTACCATAATATTTTACCTCCATGTGTTTCATCTACGTAAATCCTTTTACGTAGCCTGGATGTGTAATAGATTCATCCAGGAAACAATTTTTTAATTGTTTAGAGTTTTTGTTATTAAATTTATTATAATTAAATAAATTACACATTGGCCCTAGGCTTCCGCCGTATAATTTATATAATTAACTTGTGTAATATCTAGTACTACTAATGTGATAATTGGAATTTACTTCATAGTGATAAACAGGTTTCCTTCATCCTTGTTCTCTACCTGCTTATTGAAAGCTGTGTTCCTTCACCGCTGTCAATTCATTTTTTTATTTTCAATTATTATATCGGAGTATTTTTTTATTACTTAACCCCTAAAATCAAATTTTTTTATTTTTTTTTGTCATAGAACTGAGGAGTGATAATTCGGCTCTTACTCATAGTTTCATAATAACTATAGGCCGCACCGGCACTCAGTTTGTTGTTTTTTAATCTGCCATGCTCGTTTCCAAGATACTTTTCTGTGAGCTTTTTGTTACGTTCT
>CAMJFD010000064.1 GCA_946404845.1 uncultured Butyrivibrio sp.
AAGAACGTCTTCATCAACAACTGCCTCTACTTCCAGTCTCTTAGTCTCCTGGTTGTTGATAGCAAAGTGCTTAACACATGCTGCTACGTCATTTTCCTGAACACCCTGAATATACTCAGCTGCAAGCTCTCCTGTAAGATATGGATCTTCACTGAAGTATTCAAAATTTCTGCCACATAATGGGCTTCTCTTAATATTGATACCAGGAGCAAGAATTACATCCTTACCTCTTCCTCTTGCCTCTTCACCCAGAACTCTTCCTGCCTCGTGAGACAGCTTTCTGTTCCAGGTAGAAGCAATTGCACTGTTACATGGAAGGTATGAAACCTGATCTGCATAGTGCTCTCTGAGCTTCCACTGAGATGGTTCAAACTCTGCTCTTACACCCATAGGTCCATCACTCATGGCTATCTGTGGGATACCAAGCCTCTCTACTCCTTTATTCTTAAACAGTTCTGCGCCGTGAATCATCCCGATTTTTTCATCAAGGGTCATCTGGCTTACTATTTCTTTAGCTCTATCTACATATTCCTTTGGTGCTTTCATAATCGTCCACCTTTACTAATATTTTTTATGGTAAAAAAAGTTCTGACTACCGGATGAAATCTATCACCCAGCAGTCAGAATCTGTTTCATTACATTTTTATGCTTCTATAGTGATCTTAGTTGCAGACTTAGAAACCTTTACAAGGCTGTCATTTCCATCTGATACAACTTCAGCATCTGAAGCACTCTTAAGCTGGCAGTTTACAAAGCGGAGAACAAAATCACCTGCTTTGTTATTATCTATTGTGACAGTAATCTTATCATCTTCTCTTGTTGCAACTACGTTCATAACATCTTCTGCATTATGACTTACTGTAGTCTCTGCTCTGTCTGTGAGCTGATATACCTTAAGTTCAAGGCTATCAAGATAATTATCATTGACCTTACCAGCCTTGATAGCATCTGTATCAGGAATGTTACAGTTAGTTGGAATAATTGAATTCTCTCTTACATAAAGAGGTACATCACAATATCCAACTTCTTCTGTATTCCAGCATCCGCCCTGAACAGTCTCATTTGTGAAGTAGTCTGTCCATGTTCCCTTTGGCAGGTAGTACTGACCAATGCTCTTATCATTAAATATAGGTGCTACCATCATGTCATCACCTATCATGTACTGAGTCTCAATATGTCCAACTGATGGATCATCCTGGAATTCCAGAACCATACTACGCATTACAGGGATACCTGTTCTGCTTGTCTCTACTGCATTTGAGTAGATATATGGAAGGAGTTCCATTTTGAGCTTGGAGAAGAATCTAACTACATCTACAGCTTCTTCATCATAAGCCCATGGTACTCTGTAAGAGCTGCTACCATGTAGTCTTGAATGAGAAGAAAGAAGTCCGAATGCAGCCCATCTCTTATAAACATCAGGTGTAGATGTGCTCTCAAATCCGCCCATGTCATGACTCCAGAAACCAAAGCCTGACATTGTAAGAGACAGTCCGCCTCTTAAGCTCTCTGACATTCCTTCATATGTTGACCAGCAGTCTCCGCCCCAGTGTACTGGGAACTTCTGTCCACCTACTGTTGCACTTCTTGCAAACAGACATGCTTCATTCTTTCCCTTTTCTCTCTCAAGAAGTTCAAATACTGTCTGGTTGTAGAGATATGTATAATAGTTATGCATCTTAACTGGATCTGATCCGTCGTAATATGCAACATCTTCTGTTGGAATTCTTTCACCAAAGTCTGTCTTGAAGCAGTCAACGCCCATATCCATCATGGCCTTTAACTTACTCTGGAACCACTTAACAGCTTCTGGATTTGTGAAATCTACGATTGCCATTCCTGGCTGCCACATATCCCACTGCCATACGTCACCATTTTTTCTCTTAAGAAGGTAACCATTCTCCATACCTTCTTTGAACATAACTGATTCCTGAGCAATATATGGATTGATCCATACGCAGATCTTAATGCCTTTTTCCTTAATTCTTGTGAGCATACCCTTTGGATCTGGGAATACTCTCTCATCCCATACAAAGTCTGTCCAGTGGAAGTCCTTCATCCAGAAGCAGTCGAAATGGAATACTCTGAGTGGAATTCCTCTGTCAAGCATGCCGTCGATAAAGCTCATAACTGTCTTTTCATCATAATTAGTTGTAAATGATGTTGAGAGCCAGAGTCCGAATGTCCACATTGGTGGAAGTGAAGGCTTACCTGTAAGATCTGTATATCTCTCAAGTACTTCCTTCATTGTAGGTCCGTTGATAAGGAAGTAATCAAGAACTTCTCCAGGTACTGAGAATTCAACCTTACCAACCTGCTCTGTAGCTACTTCAAATGAAACCTTTTCTGGGTGATTAACAAATACACCATAGCCTCTGTTAGTAATATAGAATGGAATGTTCTTGTAAGACTGGTCTGTACATGTACCACCATCTTCATTCCAGATATCTATGCTCTGTCCATTACGAACCATGTTACCGAATCTCTCGCCCATACCGTATACGAGTTCGCCAACACCAAGTGAGAGTTCCTGTCTCATATATGAATCATCATATCCCTTGTTGTAAGCATCACCCTTCCAGTCTGTCTTTAAGTATGCAAGATCTCTCCAGCCACTTGTTGTAATAACTTCGCCATCTCTTTCATAGTTCATAACGAAGTTCTGTTTGTTGATTCTAAGAGCAAGGCTTCCGCTCTTAACTACGATTTCTTCATCACTGTCCTGAACATCAAGTGTTTCCATGTTGTCATTGATTTCGAATTCAGGTCCGTGATTGATAACACCCTTATGGTGAATAGTACGAAGTCTCAGGATTTCCTTGGCTGGTGATGTGATCTCAAGTGTGAGAACGATTCCTCCAAGTGTATCTCCTCTGTGGTTGATTCTGGATGTAGGTGCAGTCAGAACAACCTTTTTGTCCTCTATATTAGTAAAGTAAATCTGCTGTGGCTGAAAGCACTGTGTTCCCTCAGTTAATAACCAGCAACCGTTCCAAAATTTCATCAATTACTCCCTTCTGAAGCGTAGACAACTACCTCCAATAAAAAATTGTTATACCTTATTCCTTTTTCTATAATCTGCAGGGCTCATACCTTCTATAGATCTGAACTTCCTGCTAAAGTAGTCAACATCGCTGTATCCTACTCTGTCTGCAATGTCATAAATCTTGATGTCTTCATTGACAAGGAGCTTTTTGGCCTCATCAATTCTCTTCTGATTAACATATGAATTGAAAGTGACACCAACTTCCTTACTAAATACCTTTCCAAAGTACACACTGTTATACCCAAATAGTGGTGCAACTTCTTCAAGAGTAAGGTTCTTGTAATAATTATGATCTACATAAGACTGTACATCCTGCATAGTGCTCCTAGCGCCCTGCCTGTTACGCACCTGCTGAACTATCTTGAGCGCGATATTTTGTATGTAGTCAAATATCTCATATAGATAAAATCTAGTTTCCAAAAAATCTATAATCTCAGAGTTCTCTGTAAAAAGATCTCTTGAATCCGGATATGTTCTGGATATCTGTGATTTGATCTGTAATATCATATCCGTCATATAGATTCTGACAGCTGTTGCATTTTCATTGGATGCGCATAGAGCATTCTGGAGTTCATTAAGGGACTCCTGAACTCTGTCTATAGAACCAGCCTGCATGAAGCCAATCGTCTTCTGCGCATAATCTGTAAGCATATCCTGTGTTATCGTAACAGTTGTATTATTGATATCATCAAGTGCTTCGTAGCTCATCTTGTGAACACCCATATCACAGAAGAATCTTCTGTTACACAGTTTCTGAGCTTCCGCACAGGATTTGTTAATATCTAATGGCAAATCCACAACTCTTCCGTATGTAAGAAATATTGCATCAAGAGGTGAATCTTCCTGAATAGGTCTCTTGTCATAATGTTCAAGGAACTTATCAAACTTGGAAATAGCTATTCTGCCTTTCAATAGCATTACAGCTCTGTCATTCATAATGCAGGATTCATAATCCTCATCATCTATAAATGCTGATAGTAGTTCAGGAAGCTTGTACTCAGGCCTTTTTCTGTCTGTATGATAAGTTTCATACACTATTACCTGATACTTATCATATAGCAGTTTCATTTCCTGAAGCTCTTCATCACTTATCTGTACATCTTTAGAACATAAGAGTTCCTCTATTACGGCATCTCTTGCTTTCGTTCTGATGGTCTGAAGTTCACCTTCTTTTTCATTTTCACGGCTCATATCCTTACTGATATCTTCTAATGTCTTCTGAAGTTCATCTTCATCTACAGGTTTGGTCAGATAATTGGTTACGCCATATCTTATTGCAGACTGTGCATACTTAAAATCTGAATATCCGCTCAGGATAATGAATCTGCCGTCATATCCTGTTTCTCTTGCTTTCTTAATTACATCTATACCATGAACTCTTGGCATATTTAAATCCATAACTACTACGTCCGGTGCGTCAGACTTTATAATATTAAGTGCTTCCTCACCATTTGCCGCCTCGTATTTTACCTCATAACCAAGATAGTCCCAGTCCATTATGCATTTAAGACCAGCTCTGATGTTTTCTTCATCATCAGCAATCATTACACTAATTTTTTTGTCCCTCATAAATCACACTTTCCTATCCCGTTTATAAATCATATACAACGCAGTTACTTACTGCTCTCCAAAATCTCTTTTTTGATTTCTCCTTCTGCCATAGCATTTTGAAGATCAAATTCATATACATCTTCAAATCCCAGGCCATCACATTTACTCTTCATTTCCTGCCAGAGAGAATTAAATTGCTCTTCATCATTCGCAAATACCATCTTCCAGGAATTATCAATTACAATTCGCTTTACGGCTTCACGAATTTCCTTAATCTCTGCGCTCTCTTCACCTTCGTTGTATTCACAGCCAGGTGAAATCAGAAGTTTTCCATTTTTTTTCAAATAATCTATTGTAGTATCAGCATCCATAACCTCACTCCATTTGTTCTGTAAGGCTGTTGCTGTTCTATTCATTTCACTTTCCCATAATTCATATGAATATGGAAAACCATTTTCTGCAATCTCAGTCAAATTAACAGCTGTATAATTCAGCATCGATATACCATCTCTGTATGTATTCCCATTCGTATCTCCTGGAATAACATCACTACTTTGATTGTAAAAAACATCTATACCATAATCGGTAAGCTGTGGCTGTCCATCTACCATTTCCCATGTGATTCCTTCAAGCCCCGCACTACCGCCATTTTCTGCAGCCTGGTTCTCATATATTCCATCATCGGAATACAGATAATCCACAAAATCTACCATTCTCTGAGGATCTTCAACATCTGCTCCTATGCAGATAACCTCATCATAATTACCATCCTGAGAGCATCCATGTTCATATATCATCATATCTTCGATATCGATCATCATGAAGCCTTTTCCTTCCTCCATGTGCTCGTCTGTATTATATGCTGACATTCCCATGAAATCCCATGGACTAAATAATACTGCTCCGTCCTGATATTTGCTGAATACATCGCTATAGGACTGAGTTCTTGAATCTGGATCTACAAGACCCATCTGATTAGCTTCAAAATAAAACTTTAATGATCTGTAATATAAAGAATCATCATCAAGTATTGACTGATAATCACTTCCATCAGCCTTGGCCAGTACAAAACCGTTTTCGTCATAGCCATAAAAGCAGCATGGCTGCTTGGCCCATGTCATCATGTTATTGTCCCAGTCATCAAAAAAAGAAAAAGCATATACATTTTCTCCAGAATCACTATATGGACTGGCTTCCTGCATCTGTTTAAGTACTGGCAGTAAATCCTCAAGTGTACTTATTTCCGGGCTTCCAATCTGTTCATATATATCCCATCTGACATATGGTGCATAAGTCGAATTATTTATATCTAATGGTGTATCAGCAGGCATTGTTGATATACCGGAAGGAATTGCATATATACCATCAAGTCCTTCATTTAATTTATATATTGCATCTGAATATTTCATGATATCCTTATCCGCTATATAAGGAGTCATATCCAAAAGTAGTCCTGAATCTACCAAATCCCCCAGCGCATTGTTCTGCCCCGACACCATGATGATGTCTCCCAGATACCCCGATGCTGCGCGTACACCCTGTAGCACTGAGCCATTATAATTATTATTTATGGAGATAATATTGAGCTCCATATTGAATCTGTCTTTAATCTTGTCAGCAAACCATCCGGACTGTATTCCCTGATAGTTGGCTTCACTGTCAAAAACATCTACCGTTAATGCTTTCTCATACTTACTATTTCCGCAGCCTGACATAAAAAAAAGAGCTGATGTTAGTATTACGGTAGAAAAAATAGTTTTCTTCATCTTTAAACCTCACATAATATTGCATCCTGCTCTTATATTTTAACTGTATTTTTGTGGACATAATAGGGGGTAATTCCCCTATTATGCACCACATTTTATAAAAACTTTTTTACTACGTATTTATGTATATTAAAATTGTAAGATTACTCAGCTGCAAGTGCTTCTGCTTCTGCTGCTGCACGGATTGTAGCTTCGTTCTCCTGGAATTCAACGCACTGATCATAACCATAATCAGTAGCCTGCTGAATCATCTCTGCAACGATTGAATCAAACTCTTCATCTGACTCTGCATAGATTGCCTTCCATGAGTAATCCTTTACGCATGTAGCAACCTGATCCCATACTACCTGAAGTTCATCTGAATGAGTACCAGCAGAATATGTTGTACCTGGTGAAAGGATGTAATCTGTAGACTTGATGTATTCATCTGGTGTCTCTGCTCCTGCCCAGTCAATCCAAGACTGCTCAATATCAGATGCATCTGATGCCTTGTAACTAGCCCAGTTCTTGTAGTTATATGTTTCGCCAAGAGCTGATTCTGGGTTAAGTGAATCAAGAGCCCATGTTGTGTTGTTCATCTTAAATGAACCATCATCAAATGTTCCGCTATAATCGCCTGTAAGTTCTGTTGAAGAATCTGTCTTGCAAGCAAGTCCAAGATCTGTAAGGTATGTGCCACCTTCTTCGTTATAATCCCAGCATACACCCTGAGGACCATACTCAGATGTAAGTCTTCCCTCTGGAGTTGAAAGCCAGTTGATAATAGCCATGCAAAGTTCTGGATACTCTGTGTTAGCACCGATTGACCAGATTCTGTTTGAACCATAGATGTTCTGACCATAAACGATAGGTGTTGCTTCTGTTGGCTTAACAGGATACATCATCTTGCCTTCAGAAATATGAGCATCTGTGTTGTAAAGAGCTGAACCCATGAAGTTGAATACGTTAAGGAATGCTGTACCGTTCTGATAGTCTTCAGCCATTCCGTCATAACCCTGTGTCTGTGAATCTGGATCAAGAAGTCCCTTCTGATACAGGTTATTATAGAACTTTAATGCTGTAAGATATGGACCATTCTCCTCAAGAGCTGGGTGATATTCACCAGTTGTTGGATCATAGAGACCAATACCAAATTCATCATATCCATAGTAAGCTGATGCTGTAGCCTTTACAAACATAACCATGTCACCATCCCAGTCATTGAACAGTGATACACCATATGTCTTATTGCCATTATCATCTGTTGGGCAAGCTTCCTGCATCTGTGCAAGAACGTCAACAAGTGAATCAAGATCTGTAATTTCTGGAGCACCGATTTCCTGATATAAGTCATATCTTAAATCCCATTCATACATTACAGACTGTGTGTCTTCTGCAGAATATGCTACATCATGACCAAATCCATAGATTTTGCCATCAGCATTGATTCCACGATTCTTCTCAAGAGCCTTGTCCATATTTGCAAGGATATATGGGCCGTAATCTGCAAGGATATCATCCTCTTCCCAATCAAAGAGCATTCCTTTTTCTACAGCCTGAACATAATCATCGCCATCAGCACCCCAGATAACAATGTCACCAAGATTTCCTGATTCCATACGTGTGTCATAAACACCGTCAGATTCTGGGATAATGTTAAGTTTTACATTGAACTTTTCGAGCATAACCTGTGCAAACCATCCGATCTGCTCACCAGAGTAGTTAGCAAGCTGATCATATACATCAAGTGTAACTGTCTCTTCTGGGATAATGTCAGATAAATCACCCTCAAGTTCTGCGCTGTCTGCTGATTCCTCAGCATCCTCTGCGTCTTCTGTGTCAGATTCTTCTGCATCTTCTGTTTCTTCTGCTTCCTCTGCAGTTTCTTCTGCTGCATCTTCTGTTGTGTCAGAAGTTGTTGTACTGCTTCCGCATGCTGTTACTGATGCAACCATAGAAGCAGCTGTTAATAAAGCGAGTAGTTTCTTAAACTTCATTCTTTTTCACCCTCCTGTGATAATTAATATAGTTTACTCATTGCAAATGACTATCACTTACAATGCTACTACCTTGAATTAGCCCTTAACTGCGCCCATCATGATACCCTTCTCAAAGTATCTCTGCATGAATGGATATACGCACAGAATAGGAATAATAGTTACCATAGAAATTGTATATTTGATTACCTTACCGTTCAGTGCTGAATCCAGAACTGACTGGCTGATACCTGATGTGTTACCTGATGACATAAGAGCTGACAGGTTAGATGTTGTATTCAGGTAGATATACAATCTATGCTGTAATGTATAGAGCTTAGGCGCTGACTGCATGAGGATAAGTGAATCCTGGAAGGAGTTCCACTGTCCTACAGCACCAAATACTGCGATTGTTGCAAGGATTGGCTTAGATAATGGCCAGATGATTGACAAGAATATCTTCATCTTAGATGCACCATCAAGCTCTGCGCTTTCCTCAAGTTCTGCTGGTATAGATGATTCAATATATGTCTTAACCAAGATGATGTTGTATGGAGCAACAATTCCTGGAATGATGTAAGCTGCAAAGTTATTGGTAAGTCCCAGCATTGACATATTCAAATACCAAGGAATGATACCTGCATTGAAATACATTGTTACTACTATAAATCTGTACCAGATACTTCTGCCCCACATTTCCTTCTGTGTTACCAGATATCCAACGAAGGCTGAAGCAGCAACCATAAGTGCTGTTCCTATAACTGTTCTCAGAACTGTAACAGAAATAGCTGAGAACAGATCGTTAACTGCAAGAAGTCTTACATAGTTACCAAACTGTATTCCTCTTGGGAAGAAGTTTATAAGACCTTTTCTAACCAGTTCATTATCTGAAATTGTGTTGATGAACAGATAATAGAATGGGAATATACATATCAGTGTGAATATTGCAAATACCAGGTAGTTAATTACTTCAAAAACTATATCTCCAACAGTTTTCTTTCCTGGCTTTTTATGAGTTTTATAATATAGCTTTTCAGCCTTTTCATCAGCTTTTTCCTGTGCTGTTTTTGCCATGTCTGCTTTCTCCTTATCTTCTAAGTATTAGATCAATAATTCCAAATTGTATTAAACGATTGTCTCTCCTCTTACGAGCTTTGATACGTTATTGGCTGTGAACAGTAATACTACTGATACTACAGATTTAAGCATACCTACTGCTGTTGAGAATGGAATAGCTCCGTTTACGATACCCATTTTGTATACATAAAGGTCAAGTACCATAATGTCTGTTGTATTTGTTGAATTCTCAAATACAAGGTACTGATCCATACCGTTTGAAAGAATTCCGGCAATTGACATTAAGAGTAATACATAGAATGTAGGCATAAGTCCTGGAACTGTTACGTGCCACATTCTCTGGAATCTGCCAGCACCATCAACTGTAGCTGCTTCGTACAGCTGCTGGTCGATACCAGATATACCAGCGATGTAGATAATAGCGCTCCATCCAAGACCTTTCCATAATCCCCACAGAAGCATCTTGAGCCAAATGTGATTACCGCTCATCAGGAAGTTCTTACCCTGATCCCATATTCCAAGATTCATCATAAGTGAACTGATGAAACCGTCTGTTGAGAAAATTGAAAATGCGATGGCAAATACTAATACCCAGCTTATGAAGTTAGGAATAGTTGTAAATGTTTGAACAAATCTTCTAAATCTTGAATTCTTAATTTCTGAAAGGAAAATAGCAAATACCATAGGCATCCAGCTGGTAAAGATACCAAGAAAACTCATTCCCAGAGTGTTCTTCATAACTCTGATCATATCTGATCTCGTAGCTGCATTTTTGAGTAGCTGTGTGAACCACTTAAATCCTACGAAGTTCTCCATTGAGAGGACATCACCTGACTTGTAATCAAAGAATGCATATCTCCATCCAAAAAGTGGAAGATAACTGAATACAAATGTCAGAAGTATGAATGGCATCATCATCAGGAAGAGTCTGTACTTTGTCTCCATATGGAACTTCTGTTCCTTAGGCTCCTTAAAAGTAACAATCAGTTCGTATACAGAAACGACGGCCATTATGATTAACATGATTAGCATTCCAAAATAGAATGGTGGAAATGTTGGTTCAATCTTACTTGGCTTTTCTGTAAGTGAAATCTGTGTGTATGCAAGATAGATTCCCTGAAGAGAGATTATAGAAACAACGCTTCCCACTGTACTAAATATGTTTCCAAGTCTCTTACATTTATTATTACCAATTGATAAACATGCGCCTACAGCACATGCAAATATTCCGATACATACAAGTAAACTTGCGATATTATCAAGTCTCATTGTGCTTTCAAGAACCCACCCTTTTCTGAACGCACGACCGAAATTGTCAACGAGTGATCCGTATGAAAATCCGGAAGTTAATAAAGAAATACTACGATTTATCATTCCGCTGATCTTAGCTGGGTTAGCAGCTGGTAAAAAAATTACAACGAATAATAAGATCGCCATAACACGATAGACATAATAAATTTTGTCAGATATTTTTGCTTTAACCACTTTTCTTCCTCCAAATTAAAAAAGGTACTAAACTAGTTTAGAAAAAGTTTATAATTTTCTAACTTAGTTCAGTACCCAAACTATTTAACAAAAAATCCGGTAATTTTTAAACATCTATTTAATTATGTCGGATTTGTACAGGGAACATATAAAATTATTACTGTACCAGCCCCTTC
The DNA here is from genome assembly GCA_946404845.1 of uncultured Butyrivibrio sp. Lineage (GTDB taxonomy): Bacteria > Bacillota > Clostridia > Lachnospirales > Lachnospiraceae > Butyrivibrio. The sequence goes on from CAMJFD010000064.1 coordinate 11,057, forward strand.
AACAGATTCTATCTGCATTCCGTAAGGCTCTCCGTGCTTGATCTTTATTCTGTTATATACATTTGCAAGTCCAATACTTCGTCCATCATCTGACGGTGTCTTGATACTCTCCTTTAGTTCTTCCAGAACTTCCGGAGACATTCCTTCACCATTATCAGATACCATTATCTTAAGAGCCTTATTATCCTCTCCAATCTGAACTTTTGTAATATCAACTCTTATCATGCCTTTGCCTTCTTTTTCTCTAAGGCCGTGCTGTATCGCATTCTCTACAAGCGGCTGAATAATAAGCGGCTGAGTGGTTACAATTCTTGGATTTATTGACTCATCTATATTTATCTCGTAGTTAATTTTTTCTCCAAAACGCATTTTCTGTATAGAGAGGTAATTCTCTACGTGATTAATTGAACTTTCAAGGCTGACCTCTTCGGCATTTCCCTTATCCAGTACAAACCTCAGCATCTTGCCAAGTGTCTTGATAGCACCCGCAACTTCTCTGTCACCTGCTGTAACAGCCTTCATTCTGATGGTCTCAAGAGTGTTATACAAAAAGTGCGGATTAATCTGACTTGTAAGCATCTTAAGTTCCATCTCGCTTTGCTTACTTAAGAGCTCTTTTTTATCAAGTTCTGCTTCGTACATCTGGGCATTCTTTTGCTTGATCTCATGCGCTGTTATAACAAGGTCTGAAAAGGCTTCTGATATCTCATCTTCACCATTTAGTGATGGCGGAATGTCATATTCTCCGCTTGATACCTTGTGCATGGAACTACGAAGCGTCATAACTCTGCTGGCAAAATATCTTGAGAAGAATCTAAGTATCATATATGGAACTACAAGCGCTACCAGCAGCATCAGTATCATAAAAACAAGTATCTGTATGAATCTCGTTATAGAATTGAAATCCATAGTTGTGATATAAATTACAGAATCTGATCTGTATGGCTCAAGCGTATTGCAGTTGAGCATTGCACTTTGCCCGTCTACCTTGACCGTGCCCTGATAGGTAAAGTGATCATCACTATAATTCATTGGCATCAGCTCATCTATATCAAGGTCATAATAATTATTATCTGTGCTAAATGACACATTCTCTTCATTTATGGAAATTCCAACTATATACTGCTGCTCTCTTAGTCGTGTTCGCAGATAATTGTCACTAAGTCTCATAACTAGAACAGCATGATAATCAGAATCCACAAGAGGTATCTGCCTTATGAGACAGATATTCCAATATGTAGTGCCGTTTTCGTCTGTGCGTTTAATTCCCCTCCAGAATGCTGCCTTTTGAGTTATTGCCTTCTGATACCATTCTGTACTGGTAATTTCATTAGTTGCACTGTAAAACTCTTTATAATCATTGATATATGGATTGTCTGAATATATTTCTACACTTTCTATTGCAGTATATTCATAGTCAAAACTCTCTATGATGTCAATATCATCAATTGCATCCTTTTCCTCATCCTCATTTTCATAATTGTCAGAGAGAGTTTTCCACATTGCATCACTATATGCAAATTTCTCTGAGATATTAAAGGCCTGTGTTGTTATTTCAAAAAGAGTGGTAGATACCCTCTGCCCATAGGATTCCAAGAGGTCCCTGTTATATCCCATGAACATTGAGAATGTACTAATCAGCAGAATCGTACCCATAATTCCTACCGGTACAAGTCCTGCGACTATGTATATAGAAAAAAGCTGTTTTTGTATATTACCCTTATTAAAATATTTCATCCCCACCGACCTTCATACTACAAATAGTTCTTTATATTTTATGATATAGGTGTCAAAAGTCATAAATGCATACATGCTTGCATGTTAAGCATTTTGACTTTATGACCCGAACAAATATGAGAAAATAGCAATTTACGTAGTAAATTAGCGTTTTTCGAATATTTGTAGAATTGCGAGAATGACTTTAGTCATGGAGCAATTCGTATATCATAAGATGTCAAAAGGTACTTTTGACATCTACATCATTTTATCAAATGATACCATAAATCTTGTACCAAAATCTTTTCTGGATAAGACTTCAATATTTCCAAGATGAGCATCTATTATCCATTTGGCTATTGAAAGTCCAAGGCCTGAGCCGCCTGTACTTGAATTTCTGGCTTCATCTGATCTATAGAATCTTTCAAATATATGACTGATTTCCTCCTGTTCCATACCAATACCTTCATCCTGAATTATATACATAGCTTTACCAGAAGCCTCTTTTACAGAGAGCTTAATGGTATTACCTTTGGCTGAATATTTGCTGGCATTCTGGACAAAGATACGTATAGACTGCTTGATCATTGCATGATCTCCATGGATATGGCAACCTTCTGCACCCTCAAATATATATTCGTGATCTGTATCTATCATAACAGATTCATCCCATACTTCCTGCATTATCTCGCTAAGGTCTATCTCCTGCATGGTGAGCTTCTGTCTGCCATTATCTCCGCGCGCAAGAAACAAGAGCTGGTCTATAAGTTCCTTCATATTGTCGGATTCATTCTTGATAGCTTCTATAGATTCCTCCAGAACAGCCTCATCTTCTTTGCCCCATCTATCTAGCATATTGGCATATCCCTGAATAACAGCGATAGGTGTTCTAAGCTCATGTGATGCATCATCAACAAATCTTGTCTGCTGCATTCTGGCTTCCTGCATCCTGTATAAAAGGTTATTAAGCGCAGATTCTATGCTTGCAAGATCCTTATCACCAGTTGTGATTCTGGCACCATCTTTGTCTGCAGGGACTTTAAGAATTGCCTGCTCGAGTTCTTCAAATTTGGTCGTATCAAGTGATACCTCGCTTATGGCTTCTGCTTTCATCGCAAGGTCATTAAGTGGCTTAAGTCTTTTTCTAATCTGTCTTGTATAAAAAAATGATTTGAATAAATCCAGAATCTGATAAGATACAACAACTATCGCAGGAACTGCAACACAATCAAGGTAAGGTGCCATTTCAAATGAATACTCCTTACCCATAGAGCTGATCACAAGAACTAACTGCTCATAGCTCTTACCCTTTAGATACATATCAACCTGAGAATTTATGAGTGGTATCTGATCAATACATTTAAATATGATAACGCCCACAACACTTCCGCATAATAATATATCCAAAAACAACATTGATTTAAATTTACTAAGCCAGAAGGCACTATTAATCCTTCTGGCTATAGATGATGTCCGCTTACTAATATTCACTGGCGATCCTCTTTGATGGCGTAACCAACGCCTCTTATTGTCTGAATCAGCTTGATACCATATCTGTCGTCTATCTTGGTTCTCAGATGTCTGATATATACATCTACAACATTGGTCTCACCGTCGTAGTCATATCCCCAGACTTCTGATATGAGCCTTTCTCTGTCGAGTACAATGTTCATGTTCTCCATAAGAGTTCTAAGAAGCTCAAATTCATAGTTGGTCAGTTCTACATTTTCTCCATTGACGGTAACTTCATGCCTGTCCAGATCCAGCATTACACCGCTATTTGTACTAAGTGTTTTGGTCTGTGTGGTGGGAATGCTATGTCTCTTAAGTGCAACGCGAATCCTTGCAAGTAGTTCTTCAATGGCAAACGGTTTGGTAATGTAGTCATCCGCTCCAGCATCAAGTCCTGATACCTTATCCATAACTGCATCTCTTGCAGTCAGGAGTATAACAGGTGTCTGCTTGACACTTCTAAGTCTTCTCAGAACTTCAAGCCCGTTAAGTGAAGGGAGCATTACGTCTAACAGAATCAGGTCATAGTTATTTTCAAGAGCCATATCAAGCCCTGTTCTTCCATCCTCCGCCTTTTCTACTTCGTTCCCTTCATGTACCAGCTCAAGTTCTACAAATCTGGCTATCTTTGCTTCATCCTCAACAATAAGAATCTTACTCATTAGTTTTCCTTATTTTCTTCTTTCATAAAGTCATTTTTGATATCATTAGCTGTCTTAGATGCCTTATCACATACATCATTAACATCTACTACTACCTTCTCAAGTCCTGTGAAGTGATATGAAAATCCGCAGAACAGTCCGATTATAACAAGTGGAACTGTTACCCAGAACATGCATACTACAAACATGATCATAACAAGTACTGGCACTTCTGCAACTGTCTTATTGTCCTTATCTACACAGAACTTTACTTCGATACTCTTTTTAAGAAGAGCATTTAATAATTTGATAAAGTTTCTTATAAGTTCACCAGGGCCTTTTTTTCTACAGGCTTCTTCATAGTCGCCCTGAGCCTTCTCAAATTCCTGAACAGCTATGATTTCTCTGCTGGCACCTGTTGTATAGCTTGCTGTCTGTCCATTTTTGATCTTGCCTTCTTTTTCCAGGCTTACAATAGCATCGAGCATATCATAGTTATTAGCTTCAAGTGCTGCCTTGGCTTCCTCGTAACTTACACCAGTCTTTTCTCTAATCTTTTCAACTTTCTCTAAATTATCCATCTTTATTATCTCCCTTTCAGAATATGTTTTATTTGATATCTGAAATAATAAAGGTTCATTATTAATCTCAAATTTTAGTCAGATTAAAATCAGATTAAAAAATAATTTTCATCTTTTAATTTAAAAAGTTTCCTTGTAGCTCTTTATCTTCAGCTCATTGAATGTATATATAACAAATATTATTATTCCGATTAGTGATAATATCTGAGACACTATCCAGTACCATGGCTGGCAGAATCTGACTGTTATATCTCCGGTATAATCAG
>CAMJFD010000065.1 GCA_946404845.1 uncultured Butyrivibrio sp.
GTATCTAATATGACAGATGATGAACAGTCAGATGTCAGAAACAGAGAAATCGGATTTATATTCCAGGGATTTAATTTAATACCATCTCTTACAGCACTTGAAAATGTTGAGCTCCCACTTATATATAGAGGAGTTGGCAAAAAGGAAAGAGATGAACTTTCAAATAGGGCGCTTGATCAGGTAGGTCTTGGCAAGCGTAAAACGCATAAACCTGCTGAGATGTCTGGTGGTCAGCAGCAGAGAGTAGCTATTGCAAGAGCTATAGCTCAGGCTCCGCCTATACTGCTTGCAGATGAACCTACAGGTAATCTGGATTCTGCATCCAGTAAAGAAATCATACAGATAATAAAGAAATTACATTCTGAAGGCAGAACAGTTATTCTTATCACTCATGATCCTGGAATTGCGGATCAGGCTGAGAGAATAATTAAGATAGGAGATGGCAAGATTCTGGATGACAGAATTAATCCGGATTTTGTTCCATATAAAGAAAACGAATCAGAAGAAAAATAATAATATAAAGAATTAGACTTGTTGGAAGAAGAGGGAAAGCACATGAAACTATTTTGGCAAAAAGAAAAAAGTGGTGATGCTGTAAATGCTAAACCAAAAAAGAAGTTATCTAAGAAGATGATTGCACTTATTGTTGTAGTAGCACTTGTAGCAGTATTTGCTATAAACGGGCTTGCACGTGGTGGCAGCAGCGTTCCTGTTGTAGAGACAGTTACTGTTAGTAAGGGAGACATAGAACAGACTGTATCAATAAGTGGAACTGTTGAATCTGCTGATACAAAGAGCTATTATGCTCCAATTGCAGCAGAAGTAGAAACTGTTAATGTGACAGCTGGTGACAGAGTTGAGTCTGGAGAAGCAATGATTGTATTTAATGCAGATGAACTTGAACTTGCCAGGCAGCAGGCTGAGTTATCTCTTCAGCAGGCAAACGGTTCATATGATAATTCTATGGAACTTGCATCAGATGCCAGTGGAAAGCTTGCTAATGCAGAAGCTAACCTTCCAGCTATAGAGGCATCTATAGATGAAGTTCAGGCCCAGATAGATGATCTGAATGACAAGATAAATGAAAAAACTCGTCGTATGAATCAGACTGCGACAGACCTTCAGAAAACTCTTCTGGATGTAGACCAGGATGGTTCAGAAGATGGTACTGTTGATCAGGATTGTAACAGGCTTGATGATGATGGTAAGGAAGTAAGACTTGAAGTACAGGAAGCTCTGCAGGACGTACAGTATGCAATCAGTAATGATGAAGAAATTGCTGGCTGGAATAAGCAGATTACAGAACTTAATGAACAGATGTCAGATTTGAAAGAAGAAAAATCAGAGCTGGAAGCAGATAAATCAGCAGGAGAGTCTGGAGAAATAACAGATGGTCAGAAGAGCTATCTTGATGCAACACAGAAGACTTCTGAACTGACATCTCAGGATACAATTAGAAAAATAGAGGAAGTAGAAAACGGAATTATTGCAGACTTTAATGGAATAGTTACAGAAGTAAGTATCGAAGATGGTGCTACAACTCAGGCTGGTACTAAGCTGATAACTATAGCAAGTACAGATAGCGTTAAGATAACTATTCAGATTTCTAAGGCTGATCTTACTAAGATAAAAGAAAGTCAGAGCGTTGACATAACAATAAATGGAAATAGCTATACAGGTACAGTTTCTAAGGTTTCTGGTACAGCCAAGAATAACTCTAGTGGAGTTCCTGTTGTTGATGCTGAAATTACTGTAGATAATCCTGATGAAAATATTATTCTGGGTGTTGAAGCTTCTAATAAGATTCACACAGACAGCGCATCAGGTGTAATAGTTCTCCCTTATGAATATATAAGTACTGATACAGAAGGCGATTTTGTATATGTAGTAGAAAATGGTGCTGCAGTCAGACGTAGTGTAACTACAGGTGTTACATCAGGAACAGAAGCAGAAATAACTGAGGGTCTTAGTGAAGGAGATGTTGTCATAATCTCTGATACAGAGGAACTTACAGATGGACAGATCGTAACAGCTGTAAATACAGCTTCTGACAGTTCAAGTGCCAAATGATAATGATTGAAATTTATGAGGAGACCCAATATGGGGCAATTTCTAGAATTTGTAAGTAGTGCAGTTAAGAATATCAAAAATAATAAAATGAGATCCATATTGACAATGCTGGGAATTATCATCGGTATTATGTCTGTAATTATAGTTATTACTTTGGGTGATGGAATGAGTAAATATGTTTCAGATGAGCTTAATTCACTTGGTGGTAATTATATGCAGGTATCTATAGATACAAGTGAAACCAGTGAAATGTTCACTATGGAAGATGTAAATGCAATTAGAGAAAACGTTCCAAATATATTAGGTGCATCTCCATATTTTGGAGCATATGGAACAGTTAATAGTGTTAGAAATAGTTACGATGCCAATATTACTGGATGTAATGAAGTGTATTACTATCAGACATCTAATAGAATTACAAAGGGTAGATATTTTACCAAAGAGCAGGTAGAAGGTGGAAGCTTGGTTTGTGTTATCAAAGAGACTGATGCCAAACACCTTTTTGGAACAACAGATGTAATAGGCCTTACACTTGATGTAACAATAGGATCGTATACAGGAACCTTCACAATTGTGGGTATCTATAATGATGATGAGGGAATTGCTGCATATGCCATGGGCCTTGAAGATTACAGTACATATATAGAGATGCCTTATACAACATTTGAAAATACCTTCCATATGAATGTAGATGAATTTAGTTCCTTTGAAATATACGCTCCTCAGGTATATTCCAAAGAAGTTGGAAAAGAAGCAGTATCACTTTTGGAAACAAGGCATGGTATCAGAGGCGAGGAACTTATTAGTATGTTTAGTTTTGGAGATATTACAGATCAAATAGACAGCATACTTTCATCCATAACGCTTTTTATGTCAATTGTAGCGGCAATATCACTTCTTGTTGGTGGTATAGGTGTAATGAATATTATGTTGGTATCTGTTACTGAGAGAACCAGAGAAATTGGTATCAGAAAATCCATAGGTGCAAGAACTAGTTCAATACTGATACAGTTCCTTGCGGAAGCAGCTATTCTGACACTTATGGGCGGAATCATAGGTATAATACTTGGAATAATAATAGCAGCTATAATATGTAATGTACTTGGATTCTCAGTAGTAGTTAATCCTATGGTAGTAGTTATGGCATGCGTATTCTCATCTGCAGTAGGTCTTTTCTTTGGAATATATCCAGCCAAAAAAGCTGCTAAGATGACGCCAATAGAGGCACTTAGAAAGTAAACATAAGAATAATAGCAGATAGGACAAGATATGGGAACTTTTGGTGAAAATATAAAAACTGCATTTGCCAGTATAAAAGATAACAAAGGCAGATCTTTTCTAACTATGCTCGGAATAATAATTGGTATAGCTTCTGTTATTCTCATACTAACACTAGGTAATGGACTAACTGTAAGTGTTAATTCTGAGCTGGATTCTGTTGCTAGTGGTACTATTAGTATTAGTATTGATTCATCTGCCACAGACAGAAAGTTAAGTCTTGATAATTTGTATGAGTTAAAAGAAGAAGTGGCTGGGATAAAGGCAATTACTCCTAACAGATCACTTTATTATGACACCTATTTTACTGTTACAACAAAGCGCGGTACATTTGATGGCATGATAACATCCGGTACAGAAGATCAGAAGTATGTTGGTAATATTAAACTTGCAAAGGGCAGGTATTTTAGTCGTGATGATGTTGAGAGTAATAATAATGTCTGTGTAATTAGCGAAAATGGTGCCAAAACACTTTTTGGAAGTACTGATGTTGTAGGTATGACAGTAGATATAAGTGCAAACGGACTGACATCGGAATATACCATAGTTGGTGTCAGGGAGAATAGTCAGACTGATGAATTATATAAGGAATTTGGATATAATGATGTAATATTTATGGACGTCCCTGATACTTCAATAAATTCATCATTTAGTATTGGCAAAAATGAGTATACTAATATCACTGTTTTTCCGGAAGGTAATACGGATGCTGATCTTATGAACAGTATCAGGTCATATGTTGAATCTACGCTTGGCACAAGAGGAGATAATGCTGTTACGGTATCATCCAGCAACAGTAATAATGAGACCTCTTCAGAAATAATGGGTATAATTACTATGGTTGTTGTACTCGTTGCTTCTATATCACTTATTGTTGGTGGTATCGGTGTTATGAACATAATGACAGTATCAGTTACTGAGAGAACAAGAGAAATAGGTATCAGAAAGGCGCTTGGAGCCAAGACCAGATATATATTAGTTCAGTTCCTTGCAGAATCGGCTGTTCTGACACTTATTGGTGGTATTATAGGAACAGTACTGGGACTTACCGGCGCAGAGATTGCAGGAGCAATAGCAGGCATTACGCCTGTTGTAAATCCTCTTCATGTTATTATAGTTGTAGGTATTTCTACGGGTATCGGACTGTTCTTTGGAATATATCCAGCTAAGAGAGCAGCCAAGATGGATCCAATAGAAGCGCTTAGACAGGAATAAGTATTTCTGATATTATACTGTTATATAAATATAAGGTTCAAAGTCAAAGGAGACGTGACTTTGAACCTTTTTGAATTAATGCGATTAATTCTGAAAAAATATGATAGAATAATTATATCTATAAATTAGTTATGTTGGGGTATTAGAGTTTGAAACAGGTCATAAATAAAATTTTACATGAACAATTTGAGTATTACGACAGAAAACTGGATTTCTCAATTCCACGTCTTGAGCTGAGCTTGCAGCCAGATGAGGATGCAGAGGGTACATTCGTAATATATGGACCAGAGGATAGGCCTGCTACAGGATTGATTTCCTCGACAGAGATTAGAATGGAACTATTATCCAATAGTTTTTCTGGATCGCAATATGAAGTAGCATATCATTTTCACGCACGGGGACTTAATAGCGGAGATGTGCTACAGGGAGATTTTCGAATAGTTTCCAACCAGGGAGAGTATATGCTTCCTTTTGTTGTAACCATTGAGAAAAAGAAAATTGAATCTTCAATGGGAGACATTCGAAATCTATTTCATTATGCCAATCTTGCTAAATCAAACTGGGATGAGGCAGTAAATCTTTTTTATTCAAATGAATTTGCAGATATATTTAATGGTAATGACAGTCAGTATGAAAGCCTGTACAGAGGCCTTTTGAATCAGCATGGTTCAGAACGAAGTGTAGAGGAGTTCCTGCTATCAATTAATAAGAAGACCAAGGTTGAATATACTGCAGATATGAAGGAAATTGTAATAGAAAATCCTGTACATTCTACAGATCATGTATTGCAGCTTACCAGAATAGGATGGGGATATACAAGACTTGATATTGATCTGGATGGAGATTTTCTTGAGACAGATACAGGAATGTTAAATGATCACGACTTCCTGGGAAATACCTGCTATTTTCATTTTCAGCTAAATGCAGATAAATTGCATGATGGTAATAATTATGGATCCATTACATTTAGTAATGAGTATACAAGTCTGACAATACCAGTTACAGTAATGGTGTCATTCCTGGATCAGAAGCCTACTGCTGAGTATCATGAAAAAAAGGAACTGACAATAAAGCTGATGCAGACTTATCAAGCATTTAGATCCAAGAAAATGGGTTCAAGAGCGTGGCTTACAGAAACCGGTAAGATAATATCAAGGATGAATGTAGTAGATCCTAAAGATATTGCTTTTAGATTATATTCTGCACAGTATATGATAACTGCTTCAAGGGTTAATGAAGGTCAGTGGATACTTGAACAGCTGAAACCTGAAATGGAGATGAATCCTAAGCGTGATGATACGTTATATGCTTATTATCTGTATCTGACAACGCTTGGAAGCCGTGAGGAAGAATTCATAAATGAGGTTTCGGACAAGATAGAAGCCATATATAAGAGTAATCCTGATAACTGGAGAGTTGCCTGGCTCCTGCAGTATGTTTCGGAAGATTACCTGTCCAGTGAGACTAAGAGATGGGAGATGTTTGAATATCTCTTCCGCTGTGGATGCAGAAGCCCTATTATTTATATTGAGGCGCTTATAATGCTCTCACAGTCACCAACGCTTTTAAGTAAAATGGGCAAGTTCGAGCTGTTCATACTCGAATATGGTGCTAATAAAGGAATACTCTCAGTTAATCTGATTGATCAGATTATATATATAGGAGCACGTGAGAAACAATATAGTCAGAGACTATATGATATCTTAAAGAAGTGTTTTAGAGCCAAGCAGACAGATGAGGCATTAGAAGCTATATGTTCATTACTGATAAAAGGCAATGTGGTTACACCTGAAGCGTTCTCATGGTATGCAAGAGGCGTTGAGAGAGAACTTAGAATTACCAGATTGTACGAGTATTACATGATGTCCATATACAAGGATAGTAATGGAAATCTTCCTTGTGAAATATCCAAGATGGTACTCATGTATTTCTCTTATCAAAGTGATCTGCCTTATGAAAAAAATGCAATTCTGTACAGATACATATATGAAAATAGAGAAACATATTCAGAGTTATATGAAACCTACAGACCAAGAATAGAGAAATTCCTTATGGGTCAGCTCGACAAGGGAAGAATCAGTAAGGATCTTGGATATTTGTACATGCATCTCATGTCCAGACAGATGGTAGATGCTACTAACTGTTCTAAGGTGCTATCAGTCTTGTATACGCATGAGCTGACTGTGGATAATCCTGAAATAATCAGAGCTCTTGTAGTATATGAGAAGTGTGAAAAAGAGATGGAATATCCAGTGAGAGATTGTAAGGCATTTGTTCCAATATATGGAGCGGATTATGCAATTCTCTTTGAGGATGAAGACGGTAACAGATATTACTCTTCAGTAAAATATATTGAAGATAAGCTGATGAATCCAACAGGACTTGCGGAATATGCGATTCCTTATATTCAAAAGGGACAGGAGAACCTTGATCTGTTCTTGTGTGAACTTGGTAAGGATGCATATAGTATTACTCTTGAAAATGTTGGAAGATATAGAGAACTTGCTGGTTCCAGGTATGTGAGATCAAGTAGCAGAAATGAGATTACTAATAATCTCATAAGGTTCTACTACGATAATGATTTTACAAGACAGCTTACTGAATATCTGGAAGAAATTGATCCTAATAATTTATCTACAAATGAACGTAATCAGGTGATTGAGATTATGGTTCATGTGGGAATGTATGAAAGAGCTCTTTCATGGATCAAATGGTATGGTACATTTGGCATAGATCCTAAAGTACTCGTAAGACTATGTGGAAGACATATAGATATGGGTAATTTTGAGGATGATGAAGAAAATATTCAGATAGCTTTTTATGCATTTTCAAAGGGTAAATATGATGAGCAGCTACTGGCATTCCTTGCTGATAATTATAATGGCTCTGCCAGAGAGATGAGAGACATCTGGAAGGCTGCAAGATCATTTGGCGTAGATGTATATAAGCTGAGTGAGAGAATATTACTGCAGATGTTATATAGTGGCGCTTATGTCGGTGAGAAGACAAGTATACTCAGAGAGTATATAAAAGGCGGTTCTAACACAGATGTCGAAAAGGCATATCTGTCACAATGTGCTTATGACAACTTTGTCAGAGATGCAATTACAGATGGATACATTTTTGACCGTATTGGTCGATTGCATGAGGAAGGCGAGGATTTACCTGATGTCTGCAAGCTTGCATACCTTAGATTTTATTCTGAACAGAATGTCGATATGGGTCAGAATATGGAAACCACGAGACAGTTCCTGGAAGATATAGATCTATCTGGAAGATATTTCCCATTTTTTCAGAAATATGTAAGTGACATTCCTGCCATGCAGAAATATGCAGATAAGACAATGATTGAATATAGAACCAAACCAGGTATTAAGTGTATGATTCATTATTTCATCTCCACAGGAAGGGAAGATGTTGATGGTGAGTACAAACAGTTCGAGATGAAGGAAATGTATGATGGAATACATGTAGCTTCATTTGTACTGTTCTTTGGTGAGGAGATTCAATACTATATTACAGAAATAGCTGATGAATCTGAAAACGGAGCTGATAGTAAGCTCACAGTCAGCGGAACAATATCTAAGAGTGATATTGTGCAGGCTGTATCTTCAGACAGATTCACTATTATAAATGACATCATGATTGGCGAGACTCTGCAGGATTATGATACTGTAGACAAGCTGATGGCAGAATATTATAAAAAGAGATTTATGAGTAAAAAATTATTCCATGCGGTTAAGTAACGGAAATGAGGGGTGTTTATGTTATTTACTTCAGGAAAAGGAAGGCACTATGTCCTGGGCTATGACCTGGGCGATGAAGTATCGCAGATAAGCTATATGGCTATGGATGCTGATATGCCTGAGACTCTGTCAATACTGGCAGGAGCGGAATTATATAATATTCCAACTATTCTCTGTAAAAGAGAAGATGCTAACCAGTGGTTTTATGGCAAGGAAGCCATAAGACATATAGAGGATGAGGACGGAATCTGTGTAGATCATATTGTTGATGCTGCAAGAAAAGGCAACCGTATAAAGGTTGGAGATAATGATTATGATCCAGCGACATTATTGACTTTGTTCGTTAAGAGAACTCTGTCTTTATTGTCCATGGAGCTATCTTTGGAATATGTGGACGCTATTATGTTCACAACAGATTCTCTTGATGACAGAATGATACAGGTACTAAAAGTCGTATCTGAAGGTCTTGACCTAAAAAAAGCGAAAGTGTTTTATCAAAGTCATGAAGAGAGCTTCTATAATTACATGATGTATCAAAGTGAGGATATGCTGGCACATAATGTCATCGCATTTGATTACAATCTTGGACCTATGAAGGAATACCAGATGAGTTTCAATCATGCTACTACACCTGTAGTTGTTACGATTGATACCACTGTCCATAATGAAATGGAGATTCCGGGCAGAAAACTGCCAGATGATATAAGTACAAGACAGGAAGCGATGTCCCTTATGGATATTGATTTCCTTAAGATCTGCGAGGATGCGTGCAAGGACAAAATTGTAGGAACAGTATTTTTGCTGGGTGATGGATATCACGAGAACTGGACTAAGAAGTCACTTGATTATCTATGCCGTACCAGACGTGTATTTCAGGGTAATAACCTTTTTAGCAAAGGCGCAAGCATTGCTGCAAGGGAGAGAGTAGAGACCAAGCCTGAAGATGCTAAGATTAAATACGTCTACCTGGGTGAAGATAAGCTCAAAGCTAATCTGGGAATGCATTTGCAAAAGCAGGGTGAGATGTGCTATCACGCTCTGATGGATGCAGGTGTGAACTGGTTTGATGCCAGTACAACGCTTGAAGCAATACTGGATGAAGGCAACAGAATAGACATTCAGGTGGTACCTCTTACCGGTGACAAATCTAAAACAGTAAGCGTAATACTTGATGGACTCGAAGAGAGACCTCCTCGTACTACAAGAATTTTGATGCATATGAGTATGATAGCAGCTACAACGGTTCAGGTAGTTGTTAAAGATCTGGGATTTGGAGAGCTATTCAAATCTTCGGATAAGATATGGACCGAAGAATTTAGTATTGTTGACTAGGGAAGAGTATGAGTAAATTGATTTTATGCACTGGTGCATATGCAGAAAAACCTTATTATTTTGAAAAAGCTGGAAAGAATATATATTCAGTGGAGGAATTGTGTTATGTAATAATTCATAATGCTTTTCTAATTGATACAGAAGCCTTTGATGAGAAACTGTGTACCTGGATTTATGAAGAATGTCATCTGAAAAAACTCTCAGAAGAGCTTAGAAGCATGATTGGACGTAAGTGTTCAGCTGCTTCTATGGCGGGTATGATTCTGGAATATGTTAAATATGGTACTATTTCTGAAATTAACAAGACTCAGGAGATTATCAAAAATAATGCCAATCTGGATGAATTCGACAAAGGTATGGCTAGAGCAGATTATCTTATGAAGGCCGGAAGTTACAGACTGGCTATAGCCGAATATGATCATCTGCTTGCTAATACAGCTGATTATGACAAAAAAATCAGAGCTAAGATTGAACATAATGAAGGTGTTATGTATGCCGGTCTTTTTCAATTTGAAAAGGCAGCTGAAATGTTCCTAAAAGCATATAATGACAGAGAAAATGAAGAATCATATCTGGAATATCTGGCAGCTAAGAGATTGTCCATGTCTGAAAGAGATTATATCTCATTTATTGGAGAACATCAGGAAGCGCATGAGTTATCTCTTAAGCTGGAACAGAGAATGGATGAAGCAAATGATCTGTTTGCATCAAGTGAGAATAATCATATGCTGCAGACACTAAGTGTATACCGTAGTGAATCCAATTCCAGTGAGTATTATGACAAGGTGGCAGATATTGCCGCTGATTTAAAAGAAGAATATAGAGAGATGGTAAAAGAGATTCAGGAAAAACGGAGCTGAATAAATGGGACTTTTTGACAGATTCAAGAAAAATGAGAAGAATTCCTCAGAAGCGGTCAAAGAGAGAAATTATGAGGAGTGGAGTGACATTGTCTATGCCAGAAGTAATCTGGATATGGATAATGCCGTTCAGAGAAGGGAGTATGTGGAGAACTGTCTGCAGCAGATGGCAGAAGCCAGCAGAGAGCTGGATAGTTTGCAATTTGAATACAGGACAGTTACATCCTATCTGAGAGATATGGAGGAAATAGATGCACTGCCGCCTGAACAGAGGGCAGAAGTGAATCAATGTGCCGCCAAGATCAAAGAGAGTCAGATTCAGAGAGATCAGTTCATGAATAGAAAGAGCAGAATGACTGATGTTGAATTTGAGCGTATGGAGAGGTTACAGCGCGAAGCCAGGAAAGGTGCTGAGAATCTTGCTGAAGCAGAAAGCTATCAGAAAAAGGTCAAGAATGATCTTAGAAGACTTGATAATGAACATGAAGGTTTTCTATATAGAGAAGAAGAGCTGGAAACCAGCATAAATGTATCGGCCAAGCTCATTATAGTTGTGGCTGTTATGCTGGTCATTGCACTTGTAGCTCTTTATATTGTTGGTCAGGTGCTGGAGCTTGATGTTCTGTATGGCTATATGGCTGCATGCCTTTTTGCATCGGTTATGATTGTATTCCTCTTTTTCAAGAACGAAGAATACAAGAAAGAGTTAAAGAGACTTAAAAGTGATATTACAAGGCTTATACAGCTGCAAAATACCGTTAAGATACGATATGTAAACAATAAGAATCTTATTGATTATCTGTGCCTTAAGTTCGGAGTATCAAGTGCCAGGGAGCTGGACAAGCTCTATGACAAATTTCTGGAAGAACGTAAGGAAAGGCAGAAAAATGCAGATGCTGAGAGACGTATGGATGAGAACCAAAAGGATCTTGTCTATATGCTGGGACATTACAGAATACAGGATCCTGAGATATGGATTCATCAGGTGGATGCACTTCTGGATCATAAGGAAGAGGTAGAAATAAGACATAATCTGAATGGTAGAAGGCAGTCACTAAGGCAGAGAATGGATTATAACAGAAATGTTGTAGCTGGTAATGCCAAACATGAAATAGAAGAACTTGTTAAAATGTATCCGGCTTATGCACAGGAGATTATAGATATGGTTGGCCGATACGAAGAAATGTATCCTGGAATATAAATGATATAGGTGTCAAAAGTCATAAATGCGTACATGCTTGCATGTTAAGCATTTTGACTTTATGACCCGAACAAATATGAGAGAAAATTCTCGAATATTTGTAGAATTGCGAGAATGACTTTAGTCATGGAGCAATTCGTATATCATATAAATAATATTTCAGGACAGGAAACACATGTCATAAGTACTGTTTACATGATTTGTAAATCAAATGGGCATTTAGAGTAATTTTTTTATTAATAATAAATATTGTCATATCAGTTGTATAAGTGTTAATATATTTTCGTTGTGACTGATAAAGTTGAGGGGCTTACAGGAAACTACAGTATTGTATGTGTAAGTCCCTATATTTATGTATAACACAACATGTAATCAGATAAATAGATCCATCACAAATGAGGAGTACTTATGACTGAGCAATTTGATAAGTTAGGCGAAGAGTGCGGCGTCTTCGGAATGTACGATTTCGATGGCGGGAATGTAGCACATTCAATCTACTATGGACTTCTTGCATTACAGCACAGAGGTCAGGAGAGCTGCGGTATAGCCGTTAGCGAGACTATGGGACCGAAGGGCAAGGTCTCTAGTTATAAAGATATGGGGCTTGTAAATGAAGCCTTCACACCAGAAACTCTCGATACACTTAAGGGTGATATCGGTGTAGGACATGTTCGTTATTCTACTGCAGGCAGCAGTACAAGAGAGAACGCTCAACCACTAGTACTTAATTATGTTAAGGGAACACTGGCCCTTGCACATAATGGTAATCTTATTAATGCTCCAGAGCTGCGACATGAGCTCGAATATACAGGAGCTATTTTCCAAACTACAATTGATTCAGAAGTTATTGCATATCATATTGCAAGAGAAAGACTTAATACCAAGAATGTAGAAGATGCAGTAGCAAGAGCTATGGCCAAGATTAAAGGCGCATATTCACTTGTACTTATGTCTCCTAGAAAACTTATTGGTGCAAGAGATCCTTATGGATTTAAGCCACTTGTAATTGGTAGAAGAGATAATTGTTATGTACTTGCGTCTGAGACTTGTGCGCTTGATACAATTGGTGCAACTTTCATAAGAGATGTTGAACCAGGTGAGGTTGTTACTATTTCTCCTGATAAAGGAATAGAGTCTAACAAGTCTATGTGTATTGACAAGAATAAGCATGGACATTGTATTTTTGAATATATTTATTTTGCAAGACCAGACAGTTTCATAGATGATGTCAGCGTATATGATGCACGTCTGAAGGCAGGTAAGTTCCTGGCTATGGATTCACCAGTAGATGCAGATCTTGTTGTTGGTGTTCCAGAATCTGGTAACCTTGCAGCTCTTGGATATTCTATTGAGTCTGGTATACCTTATGGTCAGGCTTTCATGAAGAATCAGTATATAGGCAGAACATTCATTAAACCAAAACAGGCAAACAGAGAAAGTAGCGTTCAGGTCAAACTAAATGCTATGAAGCATGCTGTTGAAGGTAAGAGAGTAATTATGATTGATGACAGTATTGTTCGTGGTACTACATCAGACAGAATCGTAAGAATGCTCAGAGAAGCTGGAGCTAAGGAAGTTCATATGAGGGTTAGTTCACCTCCATTCCTGTGGCCATGCTATTTTGGTATAGATGTACCTGCAAGAGAACAGCTGATTGCATATAATA
This sequence comes from uncultured Butyrivibrio sp., assembly GCA_946404845.1. Lineage (GTDB taxonomy): Bacteria > Bacillota > Clostridia > Lachnospirales > Lachnospiraceae > Butyrivibrio. The sequence goes on from CAMJFD010000065.1 coordinate 13,369, forward strand.
GAAACGTTGAAGAAATATGTAAGATAATTGGGGCAGATTCACTTGCTTATCTGAATATTGAGAGACTTGAAGAAATGGTCGACTATAAGTTCAAGATATGTAAGGGATGTTTTACAGGTAAATACCCTCAGGATCCACCATCAAGTGATATCCGTGGGGAATATGATAAATAATTAATTTATTGTTTTTAATCGCACTGGGAGCGGGTTTGAAAGGAGAGAATTATTATGAGTACAGACAGATACAGCAGTCCTTTATCTGAGAGATATGCCAGCAAGGAGATGCAGTATATCTTTTCACAGGATATGAAATTCAGAACATGGAGAAGACTGTGGATTGCACTTGCAGAGATTGAAAAGGAATTAGGTCTTGATATCACTCAGGAGCAGATAGATGAACTTAAAGAACACAAGGATGACATCAATTATGATGTTGCAGTTGCGAGAGAAAAGGAAGTTCGTCATGACGTTATGAGCCATGTATATGCTTATGGTGTACAGTGCCCTAAGGCAAAAGGTATTATCCACCTTGGTGCAACAAGCTGCTATGTAGGTGATAATACAGATATCATCATTATGACAGAAGCTCTTAAGCTTGTTAGAACTAAGCTTATCAATGTAATAGCAGAGCTTGCCAAGTTCGCTGATAAGTATAAGGCACAGCCAACACTTGGATTTACACATTTCCAGCCAGCACAGCCAACAAGCGTTGGTAAGAGAGCAACACTCTGGCTTCAGGATTTTACTCTTGATTTAGAAGAACTTGATTTTGTACTTAATAATATGAAACTTCTTGGTTCAAAGGGAACAACAGGTACACAGGCATCTTTCCTTGAACTGTTCGATGGAGACCTTACTAAGGTAGATAAGCTTGATCCTATGCTTGCTGAAAAGATGGGATTCAAGGGATGTATGGCAGTTTCAGGACAGACATACAGCCGTAAGATCGATATGAAGGTAGTAAATGTTCTTGCAGGTATTGCAACATCAGCTACTAAGATGGCTACAGATATAAGACTTCTGCAGCACCTCAAGGAAGTTGAAGAGCCATTTGAAAAGTCTCAGATCGGTTCATCAGCTATGGCTTATAAGAGAAACCCAATGAGAAGTGAGAGAATCTGTTCACTTGCAAGATACGTAATTGCAGATATGATCAATCCAGCTATTACAGAAGCATCACAGTGGTTTGAGAGAACACTTGATGACTCAGCTAATAAGAGATTATCAGTACCAGAAGGATTCCTTGCTACAGATGGTATCCTTGATCTGTGCCTTAATGTAGTAGATGGTCTTGTTGTATATCCTAAGGTAATAGAGAAGCACATGATGGCAGAACTTCCATTTATGGCTACAGAGAATATCATGATGGATGCAGTAAAGGCTGGTGGAGACCGTCAGGAACTTCATGAGAAGATCAGACAGCTCTCTATGGAAGCTGGTAAGAATGTTAAGGTAGAAGGTAAGGACAACAATCTTCTTGAACTCATTGCTGCAGACCCAGCATTTCCTCTTACACTTGAGGAACTTCAGAAAAATATGGATCCTCAGAAGTATATTGGATGTAGTGTACATCAGGTTGAGAAATTCCTTGCAGAAGTTGTTCAGCCTATTCTCGATGAGAACAAAGATATCCTTGGTGTAAAAGCTGAGATTAACGTTTAATTCATATAGAAATGATGTAGATGTCAAAAGTACCTTTTGACATCTTATGATATACGAATTGCTCCATGACTAAAGTCATTCTCGCAATTCTACAAATATTCGAAAAACGCTAATTTACTACGTAAATTGCTATTTTCTCATATTTGTTCGGGTCATAAAGTCAAAATGCTTAACATGCAAGCATGTATGCATTTATGACTTTTGACACCTATATCATAAAATTAGAGCAGACCATTTATTTGAGGTGACCCCTCAAATTGGCCTGCTCTTTTCTTTTTAGCATAGAATCCGCTGTTTAATTAAGTTTTCAACTTTTTATAGTAGTCAAAAAATGCAAATACCTTTTATAGAAAATGAATAATTATTTTATGTTTTTATGTATGATTTGACTAAAAACCCCATTTATCCCTTTAAAAACACTTAATATGGAAAAAATACCTTGCATTGTTTAGATTAATACAATATAATTTAGAAAACAATAAAATAGTTTATGATTATTAAAATCATACAAGGTTGGAAAAACCATAAAAATACTTTTAGCATCTAAAAAATTGAGAGGGAAAGAAGTTTTGGTAAAAGAGGACGTAATGAAATCAGATAAAGACTTAAAATTTAATGAGCCATGGATAATGCAGAGAGCAGATCCATATGTTTACAGACATACCGACGGAACCTATTATTTCA
>CAMJFD010000066.1 GCA_946404845.1 uncultured Butyrivibrio sp.
AATATCCAGAAATACTGGTTTCATCTACACTTTGAATTATACAGGAAGCTATTCAATAAAAAAGGCATTGAAATCAGATATTATCTGTTTTCAATGCCTTATATTTACTATTTTTTATTTATTGTTTATAACTGCTGCAGAATCCAGTTCTGTGAACCAATGCACTCAATAAGTTCAAGCTCCTGCTCTGCCCAGTACATATCCTCTTCTTCATCTACATAATAATCTCTGAGGATTTCAAATGTAGCATAGTCATCTCTAGCTTCTTCTGTTACTTCCTTAAGCCATGCAAGTCCGTCTTTAGATACCTGAAGATCATATTTGATCCAGTCGATAGGATTTGTGCAAACCTTACCTTCTGGCATATTCTCAAGCTTAACTTCACCGCCAAGATCGAGGATTCTGTCGATACACTTATTAACGTTTCCTCTTTCTTCTGTAGCATGCTCTGCATATTTTTCAGCAAGCTTTGTAAAACCCTTGCTAGCAAATATTCTTGACTGAATTGCGTGTCCATTAGCCTGCTGTGAAAGTCCTGTAACGATTGCCTGTAATGTCTGAATTGTCTTTTCTCTGTTTGCCATATTGTGTCCTCCTAAAATCATATTATCTATTACTTATTTTGTATTGTGTACAATTTAATTTGATGTTTTGATATTACCACTAAAAAAACAGATGTCCATATGAACATCCGTTTTTTTATAATTTCTTTACATTTTTTCGTTTTATTATATAAATTTTCACCCTGATATTATTGGGAAATACAGCTTAAAAGTCTTGCATTACAGGCCTTTGGTAGATATTACATGTATTTTTTTGCAAATGCCTTAACGTTATCTAGCTCTGAGTCTACTGCCTTACTCTTACAATAGAAGCTCTCATCTACAACTTCTATTCCTTTTTCTACAAGGGCTTTTCTCATTACATCAAGAGCATGCTTGGTAATCCATGATGTTGAGAACAGTACTGCTCTTCCAACCTTATCACCTGATATATTTGATAGATATTCCTTTAATACACTATCTATACCATATGCATATACAGCACCACCTATAAATAATGTATCTACCTTTTCAGTTAATGCTGCACCAGTCTCATCAACAGAAATAGCCTCTACTCCAAGTGCTTCTGCCATTGCACATGCAACCTTTTTAGTATTACCTGATCTTGAAAAATATCTAACTGCTACTGACATATTATTAACCTCCGTATATACAATTTAATTGTTATCAATATATGTAATATGATAGTCCTTTTATTCAAAAAAATCAACAAATAATATAAATCATAAAATGTAATCCAATAAATCTTAGAAAAAAATCCCGGATGTGAAGCCGTCAAACTTCATATCCGGGATCGTTATTTTACCGTATTAAAAGCATTATATATTATTATATTTTTTGTCATAGCAATTATTGACAATTATTAGTAAATTAAGCCTTAGCCTGTTCTCTCTTGGCGATTACAGGTAAGATTACACCAAGAGCAATAAGAACTATAGGTGTAATTATATTAAGAGCAAGTGTAAGTGGATCTGTTGAGTAAACACCCATAATACAGCATGCAGCTGTAACAAGGAAACACCAACCACCAGCAATTATTCCAAGTGTACGATTCTTGACAAATCTGTACTCAGGATTAAATTTGTCATTATATACACGAAGTGCAATATAAGCAGCAAATACCCAAAGATAACGCATAGGCATACATACTGAGTTCAACTTGTTGAGCTGCTGTAATACATATGCTGCACCAGGTACGAATGACTGTACGAGGATAATAGCACCAGACAAAATAGCTACCATCTTGATACCATTTATATAAGCGCCATTCTTATTCTGCTTGAGAAGACCTGATGGAATAAATTCCTTACTGTCTTCATTACCCAGAAGAATACGAAGTGGAGCATCAATACTAAGAAGAAGTGTAGAGAACTGTCCTATAACATTACAAATAGCATAAATGATAAGGAGCAGATTGCCTACATGATAGTACTGACCTAGCTTCTGGAATGCCCAGTATGAACCATTTGATACATATGAGTTAAATGAATCTTCACTTGCATTTATAACAGCAGGATCAAACATTATACCCATTGCAATTGTACCAAGGATAGCACATACAACTACCATTATAGCAAGGAATATCATTCCCTTAGGGAAGTTCTTACTAGGCTTATCCATCTTATTAACATAAGGTGATATCTTCTCACATCCACCTACTGCAAATACAAGTATTGAAAGTGATGTAAAATATCCTACGTTAAAATTAGGAATAAGATTCTTGATACTGAAATCCATTGATACATAATCAGCACTTGGATTAATTACAGGTGCTGCAAACATCATCAGAATATATAAAAGTGACATTACGAACATACTTGTTCCTGCAAGTGTTGTAAGCTTCTTAAGTGGGCTAAGACCCTTACTTGCAATAAAGCAGAACAGGATAAGTACTGCAAATGTTACCAGCTGTACAAGCTTAGTTGGAAGTGTGTCATATGTCTCTGCATTCTGGAATATTGCCCAGCTAAGAGCCTTAAGACCACCACTTGACTTACTTGCTATATATGTAATGTGAACGGCCCAATATGTCCATCCGGCATAATAAGCAAGCTTTCTACCCATTGTAGAATGAATCCATGAACTAACTCCACCATTTGAATCCTTAAATGCTGAACCAAGTTCACCTACCATAAGGGCATATGGTATAAAGTAAAGTGCAAACATCAGTATCCAGCTGAATATAACCTGAATTCCGTTGAAGTACACAAAACCATTTAGTACATTACCAAATCCCCATACTGTTGAAAACGCGATAAATGCAAGTGTAGAACCTGTCATTTTCTTCTCTTGTTTCATGTTACTTTTTTCCTCTCTCGTTTAGTTCTCTCTTTGCCGCTTAATTAGATAACAGCTGTGAACTCTTAAAAGCTCACTGCGTTAAAGCACGGAATTACATTATAAAACATTTAGACTTTTTATCAAATATTTAATCAATTTTCTTGATATATTTTAATGCAATAACGCGTTGACGCTTTTTATTGCTTGTACTTTAATGTATTAAATCTTGTTTTAATATTTAATTAAGTACAAAAAGAACTGCCATACCAGTTCAATTTATCTTTTAACCACGTATGGCAGCTCCCTTCAGGATTATATACAGCAATAATTGCTAATATTTTTAACCCTAACAAAACTTATAATATTCTTTTTTAATTCAATTAACCTACTTTTGACCAAATCTTGTATTCTACATTAGGGTTAACACCCTTCTGGGCAAACAGTTCGCTAACTGTTACAAAGGTATATCCCTGTGCTTTCAGGCCTTCGATAATACCAGGAAGAGCCTGTACAGTTTCGGAATTACCCTGAAAATCATGCAGTAATACTATTGTTCCATCACTTACATTATTAAGAACAGTACTAGTTCTCTCACTTGCAGATGTGCTATCAACCCAGTCATTACATGTAATACCTTGTATAAAAGGATAGTCAATATTCTCATACATTGTATTACTGGTTGATAGATATGGTGGGCGGAAAAAACTAATATCATAATCAACTGTATTCTTAATAGCTGATCTCGTCCATTCCATCTCGTTTTTGATCTCTGTTGCACTCATTTGTGACATGTCCTGATGAGTATATGAATGGCTTGCAAGTTCACATCCCATGCTAACCTGTCTCTGCATTATTGACATCGTGCTACTATTAACCTGCTGCCCAATGAGGAAAAATGTAGCCTTTACATCATAATCCTCTAATACGTCAAGTACATCACTTGTTGTAGATGATGGACCATCGTCAAATGTAAGGGCAACCAGTTTATTACTTGTAGTTGTTCCAGTTTGTGTAGATGTTGAACTACTAGAATCTGAACTTGAAATTGTAAGAGAATCAATATATGCATCCCAATTTCCATCGTCTGCTGAAACTACCAGCTTTATTTCCTGACTACCAGTGCCATGACTTACATTTTCAATAGTATAATCAGCGGTATAATTATCCCCATAATAGAAAGTTCCTTTCTTTTCTCCGCCTATATACAGATCCACCTGTGCCATATTACTAGAACTGCTAGAAGCACCTCTTAATGTAAAATCATGAGTGTCGTAAGCAAAATACTGTGTAGTAGATACAGAGTCATTATTTTCATATAATGCAACTCCACTAAATGGTGAACTAATCTTACCAGCATAGCTTCCTGAAAGCGTCATATTTTCACACTCTATTACAGTTCCATTTGAACTAGAACTTGAGCTTGAACTGTCTGAGCTCTGACTTGAACTATCTGAACTTGAGCTTGAACCTATAGAAATCTCATTCTTATATACATTAGCATATCCACTACTCTGATATCCCTCAACATTAAGGGCTACTTCATAGATATTTCCCATTTCCATTCCAAGATTTTCCCATGCCTTGAAATGATCTGTTACACTGATAGTTCCACTTGTTTTCTCAGACGTTCTAACGCTCCAATACTGTTTGAATGTAGTATTACCTTCTATAGATGGCTGATCCACTCTTGTAGTCTCGTATACATCATATGTACCACCATCAACAGTAATCTGACCTTTAGATGTTGCTCCCGGTGGACGCCATGTCCCCCAACTCTCTACGATATAGTATTCAACCAAAGGATCTTTGCACCAACCATATGCACACAAATATGAATTACCACTTGGCTGATAATCAACACCATAGTTAATAGATATATCACCTATCTGCTGATATGTTTGTGTGCAGTCAAACTTCTTACCTTTCCTGAACAAAGCGTTATTGATATCACTCCACTGACAACTAAAAGTACCACCACTATTAAGTGTCATACTAGTTGTTCCGCTATCTTTCCACAATTCATAATCATATCCATCCTGAGTGCCAGTTTCATTATCATAAATTGTTGTAGCTGCTCTGACTGTGGACTTATTTATGAGAACAAAAGATAGCAATACCAATGCCGCCAAAAAATATTTTAGCTTATTCTTCAAGATACCCTCCTAATTATATAAGTTCAGCATTTTCAGTTACTACGGGCCCGTTGCAAATATTATCCATTAAAAGTACTTAAAAAACACATGACAAATTATAGAAAAAAACTTCTAAATTATAGAAAAAGCAGACAACTTAACGTTCTTAAAACAAGTTGTCTGCCTTTTTATCAATTCTTGCTATTACTGCTTTTTATATACAGGTCTCTGACCTTTTAAATCTTCATATATGAGTTTGTAATTATCGTATCTGACTTTAGCTATTAGTCCTTTTTCAAGAGCATTTTTTACACCACAATCTGGCTCATGTATGTGTGAGCATCCGCCAAATCTACATTCAGGCTCAAACTCTTCAAACTCTGTGTAATACTCCATAAGATTCTCTGGTGTTACATCTTTAAGATACAAAGATGTAAATCCCGGAGTATCCATTATATATGTATTCTTATCTCCGTCAGATAATCTCTTTATATGGAATAATTCTGAATGTCTTGTTGTATTTTTTCCTCTATGAATCTTCTTACTAAGTTCTCCAGTCTCCATAGATGCTTCCGGATACAAATAATTAATGAGTGAAGACTTACCAACACCACTTGGACCTGCAAGAACAGAAGTCTTACCCTTTAGTATTTCTTCCAGTTCTTCTACGCCCTGCCTTTCCTTAACACTCATGAATATTACTTTGTATCCGCACTTTTCATAAGCAGCTGCAAGAGCATCCTGTTCTTCTTCTGTAGCAATATCCTGCTTATTAAAACATATTACAACCGGAAGATTCTGCTGCTTCATCATAATCAGAAAGCGATCCAGAAGATTGTAATTAGGATCTGGTTTAACTATGGCAAATATTATTACAGCCTGATCCACATTAGATACAGGTGGTCTTAGTAACTGATTCTTACGTGGTAATACACTTACAACATTTCCAGTCTTTTCAGATTCATCTATGATATCCATTTCGACATCATCACCTACCAGAGGCTTTACACCCTGATTTCTGAATATACCTTTAGCTCTGCATTCATATACATCACTACCTGTATCAATATAATAAAAACCTGCAATTCCTTTTATTATCTTTCCTTGCATATTTTATTCCTGTGTGAAAGTAACTGCTCTTGTTACTGTATACTGCTGTGTTGTTCCCTCTACTGTCTCACCATTTTCATTAGTTGTAGTAGGTCCTGTTGCTGTATATGTAAATGTCAGAACACCAGTAGATGACTTAATTCCTGTATAAGTAACAGAAATTGGGAAGGATGTAGTTGTAGTATTTAAGAGCTGTGTACCATCTGCAGTTACAAGAGAAACATTAACAGATAATCCATCTGTATAATTTTCTCCTTCTGTAGGAGCTGCAATATCACCTGAATAACTATAGGATACATTTGCAGGACCTGTACTCAGTTCCATATTAATTGTTGTTCCAGCTTCTACCTGTGCTCCAACTGGTTCGCTCTGTGCACAGATAAGACCTGTAAGATTTGTATCTTCATTAGTTGTTTCAATAACTTTACCAGGTGTAAGTCCAGCTTCAATAAGAGTTACATATGCATCCTCTTCAGACATACCTACAAGATTTGGAACACTTATAAGTCCTGATGCAACTGTTGTACTCTCTGTAGCAGCTGATGATGCTGTAGTAGTAGATGCTGTAGTTCCTTCTCCAGAACTTACATATACTGTTACAGTAGAACCGCTTGCAAGAGCCTTACCACCTACAGGACTTTGTGACTCAACTGTATTCTTGGTAAGTGTATTTTCTGTACCATCAGCCTTAACAACTGTAAATCCCTTTGCTTCAAGATTAGACTTAGCTTCTGCATATGTCTGTCCTGTAACATCTGGGACAATAATACCATTTTCATCCTCTGTATCTTCTGTACTAATCTGAGTACTTGTAATACTCTCAAGTTCTGAATACTCTTCTTCAGTAGCACCAAAAAGTCCAAAGGCTCTTCCAACCATTGCTATTACGATGACACCTACAAGAATAGCAGCTACTACCGCCATGATAATAGTGAGCTTTTCCATCTTGGAATTATAATCACTGTCATCATCTTCGTCCTCATCGAACTCATCCTCATAGGACTCATCATATTTATCTGATTTTCTTCTTTTTTCTTTTTCGTATTCTTTAATAACGTCTCTGTTAAGTCTCATCTGCTCAGTATCAGAAAGACCACTTGTTGTATTATGACCATCTTCGTCTACAACACGTGTTGCACCTTCCTCATCTGGGTCTATGAGATCTACGAAATCTTCATCTGGTGTAATAAGTGATCTCTTAAGATCTGTTATAAGACTAGCCGCATTCTGGTATCTTCTGTCAGGACTCTTCTGGCAACACTTAAGAACAATCTTCTCTACACTAATAGGAATATCATCATTAAATGTATGTGGTTGTGGCAGGTCTTCCTGAATATGCTTGATTGCAATGGCAACTGTTGTATCACCATTAAATGGAACACGTCCTGTAAGCATTTCAAAAAGTGTTATACCAAGTGAATAAATATCACTCTTGGCATCACTATAACCGCCCCTTGCCTGTTCTGGGGATGTATAATGTACAGATCCCATAACATTGGATGTAATTGTGTTACTGGTTGCAGCCTTGGCTATACCAAAGTCAGTAACTTTGACCTTACCTTCTTTGGATATAATAATATTCTGAGGCTTAATATCTCTATGAATAATATGATTATTATGAGCTGCCTCAAGTCCCATAGCTACCTGAATAGCGATACTTACAGCCTCTTTAACTGTAAGACGGGATTTTTTCTCAATGTACTTTTTAAGTGTTATTCCTTCTACCAGTTCCATTACGATATAGTGAATACCATCTTCATCTCCTACATCGTATACGTTAACTATGTTAGGATGCATCAATCCTGCAGCGGCCTGTGCCTCAACCCTGAATTTAGAAACGAAATTCTCATTTTCTGAAAATTCCTGTTTTAGTACCTTTACGGCTACATATCGGTTTAATTTATGATCTTTAGATTTGTATACATCAGACATTCCGCCTGTTCCGATCTTCTCAAGAATCTCATAGCGGCCTCCGATGACCATTCCTATTTTTACCATTTACAAACTCCATATTCGACAGTTATTAGTATTATTGTTGGTTCTACTTATCTGCTGCAGATTCAGCAAAAGGTTCTATAAGGATTACAGCTATGTTATCCTTACCACCATTATTATTAGCTGCAACAACAAGTTTTTCGGCCTTTTCAACAATATCTCTCTGGCCGCTTACAATCATCATTATTTCTTCATCATCAAGCATATTTGTAAGACCATCTGAACACATCAGAACTGTATCTCCCGGACTCAGTTCAACATTGAAGAAATCAATGTCTACCGTTTCGGTAGCGCCAATAGCTCTGGTTATAATATTTTTGTCGAGACTGGTTCTAGCTGTCTCTCTGTCGATTCCCCCAAGCCTTACCATCTCCTCTACAAGAGAATGATCTCTGGTTATCTGGGTAATCTTGTCATTAATGACATAAAGTCTGCTGTCACCTACATTTGCCACCTGGAGATATCTCCCAAGTAATGTAGCAGCAACTACAGTGGTCCCCATTCCAAACAATTTGGAATCCTCAGCAGCCTTCTGTCTAAGTTCTGTATTAGCAACCTTTATAGCATGTTCCATTATCTTAACTGGACTCTGCTCAAATGACCTTTCAATCTCTCTGACCATGGTTTCTACAGTGAATCTTGAAGCGTAATCACCTGCATTATGTCCGCCCATACCATCCGCCACGATGAATACATTGGACAAATTACCAATTCGCTTATCGCTGGAGAACACATAGTCCTGATTTAATTTTCGCCTTTTTCCAATATCCGTAATGGAAAATGTTTTAAGCAAAATAAGCCTCCAAAAGAATTAAAGTTTTAATACACAAAAAAATTAGAGTCGTTACTCCTTACCCTCGGTGATGTGTCTACGTCTCAACTGACCGCAGGCGCCATCTATGTCACGACCCATTTCTCTTCTAATAGTAACATTTATTCCACGTTTTTCAAGTTTATTTTTAAAAGAGATAACTCGTGCACGGTCTGATGGAGAAAAATCTCGTTCCTTAATAGGATTAACAGGAATAAGGTTTACAAAACAGTTAAGTCCATGCAGAAGTCCTGCAAGTTCATCCGCATCTTCATCCTTATCATTGACTCCACCAACAAGAGAGTATTCAAATGTCAGCTGCCTTCCTGTAGTATCAAAATAGTACTTACATGCATCTATTACTTCATGTATTTCATACTTATTGGCAATAGGCATAAGGCTCTTTCTCTTCTCATTATTAGATGCGTGAAGTGAAATTGCCAGATTAATCTGTAAATGCCTGTCTGCCAGCTTCTTCATGTTAGGAACTATTCCACATGTGGAAACTGTCAGGTTACGCTGACTTAAATTAAGTCCATTCTTATCTGTAAGAAGTTCTATGAACTTTATTATATTATCATAATTGTCGAGTGGTTCGCCACTTCCCATTACAACTACATGGGAAACTCTCTCACCTGTTATCCTGGACATGGAATAAATCTGGTCTAGCATTTCTGCAGGTGTAAGATTTCTCTCAAGTCCATCAAGAGTTGAAGCACAGAATTTACATCCCATTCTGCATCCCACCTGTGATGAAATACATACACTATATCCAAATTTATATTTCATCCATACACTCTCAATAACATTACCGTCTTTTAGTGCAAACAAAAATTTCTTGGTATCATCAATCTTAGACTCCTGCACGGTAACCATTTTAAGTGCTGTATATTCAAAATTGTCATTGAGCTTTACTTTAAGGCTTTTAGGAATATTACCAATGTCATCATAGCTGCCTACGAGTTTTTTGTGCATCCACTCATATAACTGCTTAGCTCTGAATGCTGGTTCTCCCAGATCCTTTATAGCCTGAGTAAGCTCATCTAAATTTAAAGATTTTATTTCCTGCATTACAAGAAAACCTCCATAACTATACTACCTACCAGAATTTTTCCTGCGCAGCTTGGCAATAAAAAATCCATCTGTTCCATATTCGCCTGGCATTAGCTGTATATAGCCTTCACCAAGTGTTTCTACTTTTCTTAAATCTTCTGGAACATCATCTATTATTGAAACTCTTTCAAATGGAAGGTTTTCACATATCCATTCTACCATCTTCTCATTTTCCTCTGAGTTAATGGTACATGTACTGTACATCATTGTTCCGCCTTCTTTGACATAATTCCATACTGTATTTAATATCTTCTTCTGTAATTTGACAACAGATTCAAGTGACTCTGGCGTTACATTATATTTAATATCTGACTTTCTGCCAATTATACCAAGTCCTGAACAAGGAAGATCGCACAGAAGTACATCCGCTTTATCTTCCAGACTATCATCATGTTCTGATGCATCGAACTGCTCAACACTTACATTTTCATAATTCATTCTATAAACATTCTCTCTTATAAGAGCACATTTATTCTCTGTAAGATCTCTTGCAAGTACTTCTCCAGTATTTTTTAATTTTGATGCAGCATGAAGAGATTTTCCGCCCGGAGCAGAACATACATCAATTACAGTATTACCAGGTTTAATGCCTGCAATTTCTCCAACCAGCATAGAGCTTGTATCCTGAACTATCCATTTACCTTCTTCAAACCCAGGCAAATATCTTATATTATCTGTCTTAGACAGTTCATAAGCATATGGCAGCAGATTATTCTTCTGAACTTTAACCTGTCCGTCATTATATGCCTTTATCTCATTTACAAGTTCTTCCTGCTCTGCTTCTGTAAGTCTTTCATCTATCCTTATTATAGTTGGCCTTACATTCATAAATGCAGACAGTATCTCTTTTGTCTTATCAAATCCATATGCCTTAATCCATTTCTGGCAAATCCACGCTGGCATTGAATAATATACAGACAGATAATCTATTCCTGAATTAGCCTTTTTATCAGGCCATTTTATTTCATTCTTATTTCTTACAACAGTTCTCAGAACGCCATTAACAAAGCCCTTTAATCCATGCATATGCTTTTTGCCAATGAGCTTAACAGCTTCATTAACAGCTGCAGAATCAGGAACTGCATCCATGAACATTATCTGATATACACTCATTCTAAGTGTATTTCTAACTATTCGTTCCATTTTAGGTGTTTTAGTTTTGGAAAAAAGGTTCAGAATATAATCAATCTGAATCTGTCTTTCTATTGTTCCCTGGCAGATTCTATTGATAAAACCTTTCTGCTGAGTTGTAAGATAGTCTACCTGACTAAGAGCATCCTGAATAAGGGACTGTCTGTTTAGTCCCTTACTCTCCTGCTCCACGAGAATATTTAATACTATTTCTCGTTCGTTTATCATAACATTCTCCATTCTATTCCATTAGTCTCTTCTACGACTGTTTGATAGAAGTATAAATCTAAGTAACTGCAGGGCTGCTGATGCTGCTGATGCAACATATGTCATAGCTGCCGCCTGCAATACTTTTCTGGAACCACTAACTTCATCATGAGCGAGGATTCCATAATCTTCCAGCATGATAAGTGCTCTGTGCGAAGCATCAAATTCAACAGGAAGAGTAACTACCTGAAATAATACAGCGAGTGAAAATACCCATATACCAAGATCTACAAAAGGGGTAAGTCCCAGTATTAAACCAAGCATAATAATAGGTATACCTGCTTTTGAACCAATATTAGCTGCTGGAACAAGAGCTGTTCTGATTTTAAGAGGAAGATATCCTCTTGCATGCTGCATTACATGTCCGCACTCGTGTGCAGCTACTGCTACTGCAGCAACACTTGTAGCATCATATACAGAGTCAGACAGATTAACCATCTTAGATCTTGGATCATAATGATCTGTAAGATTACCACCAACATGAGCTATACCCACATCTGTAATCCCATTCTGACGCAGTATCCTGTCAGCAACCTGTGCTCCAGTCATTCCACTCATACTTAAAACCTTTGCATACTTGTTGTAAGTACTTTTTACTCCTGCACTTGCAGCCATGCAAAGAACAGCTGCGATAATAACCAAGATATATGTAACATCGTAATACATATCGCACCTCCTTAAATATCTATTATTTATTCAAATTGAGTTTCTGTAGTAATATCATATCCGCGTAAGAAATCTGATACATTCATTCTACGCTTACCTTCAATCTGAAGTTCATATATATCAAGCAAACCTTTTCCAGTATTTACTTTAAAACCGTCTTTTGTAACTTCAGCAACAGTGCCTGCCATACCCTTGGTATCAGCATCAATAGCCTTAGCCTTCCATATCTTGAGCATCTTGCCATTAACTTTTGTAAAACAGCTAGGCCATGGATTAAGTGCTCTTACAAGTCTTGCAATATAAGCAGCATCGTTATTCCAGTCAATATGTCCCAGTTCTTTACTCATCTTTGCACATTTAGTTGCTTTTTCTTCATCCTGTACAGTTTCTGTAATCGTTCCAGCTTCAATTTCTTTAAGCGCTTTTACTATTACTTTTGCACCCAGAATACTCAGTTTGTCAAAAAGTGTTCCGGCAGTATCTTCATCTTCTATTTTGATCTGTTCCTGCATCAGAATATTACCAGTATACTCATCGCCTTCGATCAGGACCTGATTAATAGGTGATGCTCCTCTGTATTTAGGAAGAAGTGATGCATGAATATTAACACATCCATACTTTGGTATATCCAGAACTTCCTGTGACAGTATCTGTCCAAATGCAGCTACTACAAATATATCTGCTCCAAGACTCTTAAGATATTCTACAGCATCATGCTCTTTAATCTTAACTGGCTGAAAAACAGGTAAATCGTGCTTCAAAGCGCATGCCTTGACATCTGATATCTGCATTTCCTTGCCACGTCCCTTAGGTTTATCTGGCTGAGTTACAACTGCTACAATTTCATGACCTGCTTCTATAAGTGCTTCAAGCGCACCTACAGCAAAGTCAGGTGTTCCCATATATACTATTTTCATCTATATCACCATCTTGTAATTATTCTTCGCTCATAAGGTCTTCGTTATTAACAAGTTCACCTTCAACTTTTTCTACATACATATGTCCATCAAGGTGGTCAAGCTCATGACAGATTGCTCTTGCAAGGAGCTCTTCGCCTTCAAGGATATACTCTTCCATATTTCTGTCATATGCCTTACATTTAACATAATTAGGTCTTGTAACAACACCTGACTTACCTGGAAGTGAAAGACATCCTTCATAACCAGTCTGTTCTCCTGATGTCTCAAGAATTACTGGATTAATCAGTACGTGTGGATCTTCTCCAGTTGTATCAATTACAACGATTCTCTTAAGTACTCCAACCTGAGGAGCAGCAAGACCTACGCCATTTGACTCATACATTGTCTCGAGCATATCATCCACAAGTTCCTGAAGTCTTGGTGTCATTTCTTTAACTTCTTTGCACTTACGTGCAAGTACATCATCACCATATTCTCTAATTTCTCTAAGTGCCATTTCTTCTCCAATCTAAAAAAACATATACAATTGCGTCTGTTCCCACTAAATCGCTTATATGGAAACATCTGCAACATAGTATTATAAATTAATAGTTATCCTTATATTGTAATTGTGATTTCATTACTTGTCAAAAACATATCAAAAGCCATTAAAAGCTGCCTATAGGATTAAAATCAAATTGAACCTGAAGACCTGATACATCCTCAGACCTTGCCAGAAGTCCCAGATATTTTTCGAGTTCGTCTTTCATCATAATAAGATTATCATAATTATAATCTTTTATATAGATTACCATTCTGTAGATATCCTTAATTTTTCCGATAGACGCAGTTGCTGGTCCAATGATAATCGTACGTGTATCCTTATGTTGTTCCAGCACCGCTCTCATTCTGTTAGCCTGCCTCATGCCATCTTCTTCGTCTTTGGCCCATATCTGAACAGCCATCATATGGCCAGCTGGTGGATATCCCAAAAGTTTTCTGTAACTGATTTCTTCCTCATAAAAGGCTTTGTAGTCATGTCTCATAGCAGTCTGAATACTATAATGATCAGGCTGATAGGATTGTATTACTACATTTCCAGGAAGTGTACCTCGTCCTGCCCTTCCTGCCGCCTGTGTCAGCAGCTGGAATGTTCTCTCACTAGCCCTGTAATCATTGGCATACAGAGACATATCTGCAGCCAGTATACCTACAAGAGTAACATCAGGGAAATCATGTCCCTTGACTATCATCTGTGTTCCCACAAGTACATCCGCCTCATGATTGGCAAAAGATGACAGTATCTTTTCATAACTGTCTTTAGTCCTTGTAGTATCTGCATCCATTCGAATAGTTCTTGCCTGTGGAAACAGCTTATGTACCTCTTTTTCCACCTGCTCTGTACCTGCTTTAAAAGCAGATACATATTTGGACTTACACTTAGGACATATACGAGTTATCTTCTCTTCATAGCCGCAGTAATGGCATACAAGCTTGCCGCCGCGGTGTTCAGACAAGGCAACATCACAATGTGGGCATTTAAATACATGACCACAAGACCTGCAGGAAACAAATCCGGCAAGCCCTCTTCTATTAATAAACAGCATTATCTGTTCATTCTTGTTTAGTCTCTCTTCTATTTTTTCCTGAAGCGTCCTGCTAAAGATAGATCTGTTTCCGGCTCTAAGCTCAAGTCTTAAATCCGCTACTTCTACATCAGCAAGCTTTCCGCCTGTAAGCCTTCTGTTTAGCTCAAATAGCTTGTACTCGCCGTTTTGAGCTCTATAATACGATTCAAGGGATGGCGTTGCAGATCCCAGGACTACTGATGCTCCTCCCGGTATGAGTTCTGCCATTTTAATAGCCACTTCCCTTGCATGATACTTGGGCATCGTCTCGCTTTTATATGCAGGCTCATGTTCTTCATCAATTATGATTATTCCAGGTTTTTCAAATGGTGTAAAAAGAGCTGATCTGGGACCTATTATGATGTCTATATCACCATTTCTTGCTCTTTGCATCTGATCGTATTTTTCACCTGGTGACAAGGTAGAATTCATAACGGATACTCTGTCACCAAAATGCCTGTAAAATCTCATAAGAGTCTGATACGTAAGAGCAATTTCAGGTATTAGAACTATGGCCTGAAAGCCTCTCTCTATTACCTTCTCAATAAGACTGATATATACTTCTGTCTTACCACTTCCAGTAATTCCATGTATCAGATATGTATCTTTATGACCTTCGTCAAAATCAGTCATTACTGTATCTACTATATTCTTTTGTTCGGGACTAAGTTCTATCTTTTTATATTCTGAATCTTTTACTGAAACCGGATTTCTATAATATTCTTCACTATCTATTCTGATAATGCCCTTTTCGGCCATGGCTTTGAGGGTTGCTGTAGAAACTCCAAGTTTTCCAGTAATAAGTTCCTGAGGAAATCTCCCGGATGGATTTGTTAGGAGCTCTTTTAGAATTCGTTCTCTTGCATGCTGCTTTTTTCTAACGCATTCATAATACAGCTCTGTTGCTTCTCTTTGATTCATCCTGAGACTAATATACTTGTGTTCCAGAGTCTTTTGTTTCTTACTCGCTGGGAGCACAGTTTTGAGAGCAGTTATCATAGTTGATCCGTAAGTGTTCTTCATCCAGGCTGCCAGCTGCACCATTCTGTCTGTT
>CAMJFD010000067.1 GCA_946404845.1 uncultured Butyrivibrio sp.
TATAGACCCAGTTGGCCTCACTCCGCAAGACGATTGCTGGCAGGCTTGGAATGATATATAGGGTTGCGAGTTTAGTTATGCCTGTGATTGCGGTTACCGTTATTATACTGCAGCCTCAAAGATATAATGATCTGTACAACACCGCTTATGGTACGGCTTTTAAGGTTCTAAAAGGATACGAACTGGATACTCTTAATTATAGAGAGTTTTATTCTACAGAATTATTTGATACAATAAAGGCTGATTTAAATTATTCAGAAGATGAGTGGTCTGTTGCATATGGTATGCATCCGGCTATTCTTGAATACAATGATATATCAACGCTTGATGGTTATCTGGGATTCTATCCGCAGAGCTACAAGGAGAGTTTCAGAGAGGTCATAGCACCTGCTCTTGAGAGAGTTCCTGAGAGCAAGATATATTATGATAACTGGGGCGCTAGATGTTATCTGTATTCTGGTACTGATCTGTCAATCGTAATGGCGACTAAGAGCATGTATGGTGTAACTGATACGGATATCTATATTAACTCCGAGGCGCTTGCTGATCTGGGATGCAAATACATTTTTTCCCGAATCGAGATCAGTAATACTGAGGATGCTGGACTACGTCTCGTGAAGAGCTACGACGGCGCTGAGCACGATTCACCATATATGATATATGTGTATGAGATTGATAATTAAAAAATATATATAAGATTTATGTGTATGATATATTTTTTGCCCAGATGGGTGATGGCTTATCTGAATAGTGATTAATGGTAATTAATAATAGATATAGAGGGTATTACAATGGATAAGATTGCAGTTCTGATTCCTTGCTACAATGAGGAAAAGACAATTGAAAAGGTTATAAATGACACTAAGAAGGCTCTTCCAGACGCTGTCATTTATGTATATAACAATAATTCTAAGGATAGGACAGCTGAAATTGCAGAGAAGGCTGGCGCTATCGTTCGTAATGAATATATGCAGGGTAAGGGTAATGTTATCCGCAGAATGTTCAGAGAGATTGATGCTGAGTGTTATGTAATGGTTGATGGTGATGATACATATCCAATGGAGTCAGCGCCTGAGATGTGCGACAAGGTTCTGAATCACAATGCGGATATGGTCGTAGGTGACAGACTTTCATCAACTTATTTTACAGAGAATAAGAGACCTTTCCATAACTTTGGTAACTCTATTGTTAGGAGCAGTATCAACAGGCTCTTTAAGTGTGATATCAGAGATATCATGACTGGATTTAGAGCATTTAGTTATGAGTTTGTAAAGACATTCCCAGTATTATCAAAGGGATTTGAGATTGAGACAGAGATGACTATTCATGCGGTTAATAACAACATGCAGATTGAAAATGTTGTCATCGAGTACAGGGACAGACCTACAGGTTCTGAGTCCAAGCTGAATACATATTCTGATGGTTTCAAGGTCCTGAGAACTATTATGAGACTCTACAGAGATTATAAGCCACTAGGATTTTTCTCAGCTATAGCTGGTATTCTTGCTATCCTGTCAATTATATTTGTAATCCCAGTTCTGAATGCTTACTGGCAGACTGGTGAGGTGCTGAGATTCCCAACTCTTATCGTATGCTGTTTTGTAATGCTGGCTGCTGTTCAGTGTTTCTTTGCAGGTATCACTCTCGCAAGTATTGTTACCAATAACAGACGTGAGTTTGAGATGAGACTTAACAGCCTGCATAAGGATAGGGTGAAGTAAATTGAAAAAGATATTTCTTAGTGCTTCAAAAGA
The DNA here is from genome assembly GCA_946404845.1 of uncultured Butyrivibrio sp. Lineage (GTDB taxonomy): Bacteria > Bacillota > Clostridia > Lachnospirales > Lachnospiraceae > Butyrivibrio. The sequence goes on from CAMJFD010000067.1 coordinate 1,755, forward strand.
TATGATTTTCAGTATGCTGGGACTTTTGTTATACAACGGTGTCATGCAGCTGGTAGTCTATCCATACTTAAATGATTCTATGGGCGCAGGACCTTTTGGTACTGCGCTTTATATTCTGTCTGTTGTATCTATTATGGGTTCAAGCTTTGGCTCAGGTGCGAGCTATTCTAGAATGGTTGCACATTCTGAGAGAACAGAAGCTAATGGAGATTATAATAGATTTTTATTACAGATCTTTGCTCTTTCAGTTCCTGTATCATTTGTAACACTAATGGTTCTGACTGATTTTGAGATTGGGCTTTTTGTACTGCTCTTTTTACTGATGGTATTCTCGGTATGCAGATACTACGCTGATGTGCAGTTCAGAATGACTATCAGGTTCAAGGAGTATTTCCTGTATCTGGTATCACTTACAGTTGGTAATCTTGTGGGCCTTGGAATCTTCAAGCTGACTGGTTCCTGGATTGTTGGAATCATGTTCGGCGAGATTCTTGCGCTTGTATTTGTTTTATTTACAGGCAGCATTTTTAGAAAGCCTTTTTTGGCGGTATCAGACAGCTACCATGAGAATATGAAGTCTGTATGGACTTTGTCTATTTCCAATCTGGTTTCAAATTTCATTCTGAATTCCGACAGAATCCTTATCAGGACTCTTATTGGCGCAAGTGAAGTTACTGTATTCTACACCGCAACTCTTATCGGCAAGATGGTTGCGATGTTCACATCTCCGCTAAATGGTATTATTATCAGTTACCTCACAGGTTACAAGATAAAGCTTGATAGGAAGAGGTTCTCTTTTGCAAGTCTTGTAATGTTTGTGATGGCGATTGTTATAACAGCTTGTTCAGTTATTGTTTCAGAGTTTTTTGTCAGGATCATGTATCCTAACGTTTATGATATGGCGCGTGATTATTTCATCGTGGCTAACGCAGGTCAGGTTTTCTATTTCATGTCCGGAAGCCTGATGGTAATTGTGCTGAAGTTCACCAAGGAGAACATGCAGCTCATTATCAACATCTGCCACCTTGTAGTCTTCGCCCTTCTTGCAGTTCCGGGTGCTGTTATCTATGGCTTGTCTGGCTTGGCTTATGGCCTCCTTGCAGCGAATTTATTTAGATTCGTGCTGGTGGTTGTGATTGGAATGGTGCAGCTGGGCAAGGCGGAGTGATGAGCTAATCTTTTGGTTTCTTTAAAATTTTTTTAAGATATCGGTAAATTTCCATTAAACTTAGGCAGAGTTTATTTATTACAAGAAAATTAATGTTATAGTAATATTTGGTTAAAACGAGAGATAGTGTTATACTAATACTCGTGTGCTACGAAGAATACATTTTTGTCAGGATTCTTCGCAGGTTATAGCAGAGTTTTTTATTACTAGCTTTTTTTAATTCGAGGGTTTATGCGGAACATGGGCCTTGAGAGGTCCGCATTTTATTATATGGTCTGTGTTAAAGCGTCACAGATCGACGAGCCTACAATGTTTTTAACTCATTGTACTGCTCATTTTTGGAGAGATATTTAGAGGCAAATAAATTATGTGCATTTGCCGAGATATTAAACGCTTTGGATTGGAGACTATTATGAAAAAGAAATTAGCAATGTTTATGTGTGTCGCACTTAGTGTGGCAGCTCTTGCTGGTTGTACTGCAAATAGTAATAGTACACAGCAGGCAGAGGAATATGTAACAGATTCAAATGTAACAGCAGACAGCTCATCATCAGAGGGTTCTACTGAATGGACAGCAGTTGATCCAACTGCTGATGCTTCAGCTCAGTCAGGCACATCTGATGCAGCAAGTTCAGCTACTACAACTCTCGTAGAAGATGATATTGTTGAACCAGAGATTGAGGCTGTTGATCAGGCAGCAATTGATGCATCTAACGCAGCAGCCGCAGAAGCAGCATCTGCCGCAGCAGCTGCAGCAGCCGCTGAGGCTTCTACAGAAGAGGAAAAAGATGAACTTAACATTGTTCTTCTTGGCGATAGCCAGTTCGACAATGCCCGTGGTACTGGTACAGACGTAGCTACTTATGTGCAGCAACTTACAGGCGGTAATGTTTACAACATGGGTATCGGTGGAACAGCAGCTTCAGTAGAGCGTAGTACCTCTACTCTTGGTTATGACAACTGGAGATCAACATGTTTTGTAGGTCTTGCTTATGCAATCGCTGGTTATGTTGATCCATTCTTCTTTGAAGGAACAAATGCTTACAATGATTTCCAGAGTTTTGATCCAGCTGATGTTGATTACTACATCGTAGAGTATGGTGCAAATGACTACATCAATGGTCAGGACCTCGATAATCTTGAAGATCTTTCAGATATTCACTCATATTACGGTGCTCTTTCAATTGGATTTGACTGCCTGAGAAAAGCAAGCCCAAATGCCAAGATTTATATGGTCGGTCCATCATATGCAATCTTTTACAATGGAGATGGATTTGTAATTGGTGATTCATACACAGTATCAAAGGGTATAGGAACTCTTGCTGAGTATTCAAATAAGGCATCAAATGTTTGTAGTGATGATGATGTATATTACATTGATACAATGTATGCTACTTACTTTGACTTGAATGCAGTAAATGCAGATAAGTATTTGTCTGATGGCCTTCACTATAATGAGACAGGACGTCAGATTCTTGCGACAACAATAGCTCATTTCATTAACAAGGATCTTGGAATTGATAAGACTGAGCTTCATATCGCAATTGATAATTTTACATTTGGTCAGTAATGATTAGAAAAAGTAAATAATAAGTAATTTGAATCCCTGGGTCGGATGCGATGTATATGCATTGGCTTGGGGATTTTTTGTCCTTGTGGTGGATTTAATGGAAATAAATAACACCTGCTCAAGTTGAAGCAATTTTTCACATATTGTATACTTAGACAGTTAAAATACATAAACAAAGGGAGATTGCGTCATGCAGTTTGTTTCATTTGAATTTTTAATATTTTTTCCAATAGTATGCCTATTGTATTATCTGATACCTCAGAAGTTTAGATACATCTGGCTGCTGATTGCAAGTTACGTTTTCTATATGAGTATTAATCCGGGATATGCGCTGCTACTGGCGTTCTCAACACTTACTACCTACGGTTGTGCGCTGGGAATGAGCCTAGCAAGCGGAAATGGTGGTAAGAAAGCATATCTCATAGCGTGCCTTGTGGTGAATATAGGACTGCTGTGCTTCTTCAAGTATGCAAGTCTCCTGTCATTTAATATAGTTCTGCCAGTAGGAATGTCATTCTACATTTTCCAGGCACTTGGATACCTGATCGATGTGTATAAGGGCAAGATAGATACAGAAAAGAATATCGCACGATATGCACTGTTCGTATCATTCTTCCCACAGATCATGTCCGGACCTATTGAGAGAGCCGGCAACATGCTTCCACAGTTCAAAGAGAGCAAGAACTTCGACTACGAAAATATGAGAAGTGGTCTGCTGCAGATGATGTGGGGTTACTTCATGAAGATGATAGTTGCTGACAGAATGGCGATTATCGTAGCTACTGTATTTGATTCATATGACAAGTACTACGGAACAGCGTCACTTGTAGCTTCTATATTATATACATTCGAAATCTACTGCGATTTTGCGGGATATTCCAATATCGCAATTGGAGCAGCCAAGGTAATGGGCTACGACCTTATGAAGAACTTCGACAGCCCATATTTTGCAAGATCAATATCTGAGTTCTGGCGCAGATGGCACATTTCGCTATCCAGCTGGTTCAAGGATTACCTGTACATCCCACTTGGCGGTAACAGAAAAGGCATCGTCAGAAAATATGTGAACATATTAATCGTCTTCATCGTAAGCGGAATGTGGCATGGACAGACACTTGCATTTGTATTCTGGGGACTTCTCCACGGACTTTATCAGGTAGTTGGAGCACTCCTTAAGCCAGTTAGAGATAAGCTTGTTGAGATACTTAGAATTGATAGAGAATCTTTTTCACACAAGCTGTTCAAGATGTTGTTTACATTTATGCTCGTTAATATCGCATGGATATTCTTCAGAGCAGATAGCTTCAAGCAGGCGTTTGGAATCGTAAGCCACCTGTTTGTTATGAAGCCTTGGGTTCTGACAGATGGAACACTTTATACACTTGGTCTCGACAGACCTAACTTCCTCTTAATGGTATTTGGCGCGATACTCCTCATCATCGTAGATATTGCTAATTACAAGAATATTGTTATTAGTGACAAGATCAAAGCCCAGCAGCTGTGGCTTCGCTGGATTATATATATTGTAGCAGCACTGTTCATAATAGTTTGCGGCGTTTGGGGTCCAGGCTATGACAGCACCAGCTTCATATATTCACAGTTCTAATGAGAACAGAATTGTATAAGAAATTGAAATTAGAGAGTGAAATAAGAGATTTATATCAGTAATTCTCATGCGAACCGCTTGTTACATATATTTAGAGAGAAAGAGGTAATAGATTTTGAAAAAGAAATTACTCTTGTTATTAAAAACAGCAGTATTTATAGCTATATTCGGCGTATGCCTTGCAGGTACCATGCTGATTGTTGAGAGAAAAGAAAGCTATATTAAGAATCAGAGCTTTTTTGACCAGGCTGAAAAAGACAATATCGACGTACTGTTCCTGGGTTCATCACACGTTATAAATGGTGTTAACCCAGTGACTCTGTTCAAGGATTACGGCTATACTTCATATAACCTTGGTGGACACGGAAGCGTACTGCAGGCGACTTATTGGGAGTTGATACAGGCGCTAGACTACTGCACACCTGAGTATGTTGTAGTTGATACTTATATGCTGGAAAAAAATTATCAATACCTTGATGTTATGGAAGAAAATGCTGCAGAGGATGATATCAATACTTCTGTAGAGCAGCTCCATCTGAACATGGATGCCTTCCCACTTAGCAGGCTCAAGATGGCTGCTATAAATGATTTGATTCAGGATCAGGATATTAAGAATCAGTTCCTGTTTGACTTCATTGTATATCATGACAGATGGGAAGAGCTTAATAAAGACGATTTCCAGAGAATAACAGGTGATACAGAACTAAATGAACTGATGGGTGCTGAAGTTCGTTACAATGTACAGACTAGGTTTGATGAATACACTCAGGCTGGTGATGACGAAGTCCTTGCTGAGCATACAGTTGGATGCGAGTATTTGATGAAGATAATCGATGAGTGCCAGAGAGACGGAATCGGAATCCTTCTTGTGACTCTTCCATTTAATGAGACTTATGATGACCAGCTTGCATCTAACACAGCAGCGCAGCTTGCTGCACAGTACGGCGTGCCTTACATCAATATGAATGATGCAAATGTAATCGATGAATATGCAGACTTAAATGACCCTGGACACCTTAATGTTACTGGTCAGGAGAAGTCTACAGCATATATCGGAGACTGGCTTAGAACTAACACAGACCTTACAGATCACAGAGATCAGGAAGGTTATGAAGAGTGGTCAGAGCTTGTGAATGCTTATAATAAGGATCTCTATGAGGCAGAGCAGAGTCAGACAGACCTTGCAACTATGCTGAATCTTTTGAATCATGACAATATCAGCAGCGTAGTGTACGTCAACCAGGGGTCAGATGCATTCAAGGATGAAGGAATTCTGCATCTAATCGAGAACCTTTCTGGTACAACTAAGGTTGAAGAGGCAGTTGCAGAAGGCGGTTCTTATATACTTATTAAAGATAACGGAACAGGTGATATTTATGAAGCAGCTAACATGGAGAGCCTTGAAAGCGTGAATACATCCATGGGCGCAGTTACTTATGTTCCTGTAGAAGAGAAGTTCAGACTTCTGTATAAAGATGAAGATCCAGACACTAATTATCTGTATTCTGAAGAGCACCTGGATGCTGACATTCAGATAATTACATATAACAATGAAACTGGAGAAATACTATCACAGGTTTATTTTGTTTCTGATGGAGAGACATATGTGGTAGAATAAAGATGGTAGTTTTAGCTACAATGTGGTACAGTATTGTACATTATAGTTTTTTATTTAGAAATGGTGATTTATATGGATAAGATTTGTATCGTAGGAATTGCTGGTGGATCAGCTTCCGGAAAAACAACAATTGTAAATTTGATCAAGGAGTCTTTTGGCGATGATATCGTTGTAATCAGTCATGATTCATATTACAAGAAGCATGATGATCTCTCATTTGATGAGAGAACTCGTCTTAACTATGACCATCCAAGTTCATTTGATACTGAGCTCATGATTGAAGATGTTAAGAAGCTCAAGAACAATGAGGAGATTGATGTGCCTGTTTATGATTACACAGTACACAACAGATCTGATCAGACTATTCATGTTGTACCTAAGAAGGTTATTATTATCGAGGGTATCCTGATTCTTGAGAATCCAGAACTCAGAGATCTTATGGACATTAAGGTATATGTTGAGACTGACGCTGATGAGAGACTTATGAGACGTATTCAGCGTGATATAAATGAAAGAGCCAGAAGCGTTGATTCAGTTCTGACTCAGTACAGACAGACTGTTAAGCCTATGCATGACAGATTTGTAGAACCATCCAAGAAGTATGCGGATATTATTATTCCAAGGGGCGGAGAGAATAAGACAGGAATCAATATCCTGACAGAGCACCTTAAGTCAATGCTTGTATGAAAAAACAACAATAATCGGATAAAGCTTATCCGGTTCGGAGGTTAAGTTTTGTATGGTTATTTTATGGCTATTAATAATACCATTATGTGTCGGAATGCTGGTTAACAGCATTCTGCCACAATCTAAGAAAACGCTAGGGATTACATTCCTGGGCGGATATCTATTGCTCTTTAGTGTATTCGAACTAATTGCAATTCCTTGTATGATCAAAATTCAATATAGTGCTTTTAAGTATTGCGTTAGATATTACATAATTGCATGTGTTATCTTAACGATAGCAGGAATTGCAGTTGCTGTAAAAAGAGCTATTGTAGCATTTAAGAGTGATACTAATACCAAAGGCTTTAATATGCTTAAGAGCATTTGCAAAGCTCTTTTTCCAGGAGATAGTAATTCAAGTGCAGAAGATCTCTTAAATCCAAGAGTTAAGACTTCAGATATTAAAATGCAGTATTCAGTAGAGGGCATTATCTACTGGGCAATATTTGCACTGATAGTTCTGTTTCAGTTATACATGGCATTTACAAGAGCCTTTTTTGACGGAGATGACGCATATTACGTAGTAGAGTCACTTCTGGCACAGCAGGCAGATGTTATGAATACAATTGAGCCATATACTGGCATTTCAACATCGCTTGATATCAGACATGCATTTGCAGTTATAACCATGTGGATTGCTTTTATTGCCAAGGTGAGTGGCATTCATGCAACTATCGTGTCACACACGGTTATTCCACTTTTATTCATCCCTATGATATATCTAGTATATATTGAGATAGCGCATATTCTGTTCAGGAAAAAGCAGGACATGATACCGGTATTTATGATAATAATAAGTCTCATTGTGATGTTTGGAAATACTTCGATTTACACTTCGGAGACTTTTATGATGATGAGAACCTGGCAGGGAAAGGCAATGGTAGCAAACTTTGTTCTGCCAATGATCATCTGGCTCTACCTGTGGCTCTTTGAATGTAAGGCAAGAGACAACGTTGTATGGGCGTTTCTGTTCATGCTCAATATGTTTGCAGGTATGTGCAGCTCATTGGGTATCTTTTTTGGAGATGGCCTTATGGCTCTTCTGACACTTATATTGCTCATATATACCAGAAAGTTCAAGGTAGTACCACTTGCTATAATATCTATAATACCAAGTGTAATCTATCTTGCAGTATACCTGATAGTCAAGATGTCTTGATAATGACGATAGGAGTTAAAATGTACGGAATATTTATGGAATGTTGGGTAACGTTCAAATTGTATGGCGGAAATGGGTTCCTGCTTGCACTCTTTGTGGCATCCCTGATCTATCTTTTGATCATGGAAAAAGAGCTGTATAAGAAGCTGGTAATAGCCATTGCTCCATTTATTATCCTGATTGGATTCTTCATACCTGTAACTAAAATAGTATTCGTAGCTGTATTTGAAGATGGCGCAGATACTTATTACAGAATTCTGTGGATGATTCAAATGGGTGTAATTATTGCCTATGCAGCATGTAAGTTAATAGAACGTCATAAGAGAATCGGGCTTGTAATTACAGCCATAGTTGTAATGCTGTCTGGTTCACTTGTTTATAATAATCAGTATGTATCTAAGGCTGAGAATCTGTATCATATTCCTCAGTCTGTAATAGATGTCGTAGATGCGATTGCACCTCTTGAAGGTGAGAGCAGAGTTCGGGCTGTGTTCCCATCAGAAATGGTGCACTTTGTAAGACAGTACAATACCAATATTCTCATGCCATACGGCAGAGATATGATTTCTTCACAGTGGAGCTACTACAACGCAGTTCACGAAGAGATGGAAAGAGAAGGTTCTGTTGACGCAGAAGCTCTTGTAACAGCTACAAGAGAAGCAAAGTGCAGATACATCATCCTGTCTGAAGACAGAGTAGTTGATGGAAACCTTATAGAAGAAGGTCTTGTGCTTGTAGACACTATAGATGGATATCTGATATATGAGGATCCAGAGGTAGAATAATCCATGTTATTTAATTCATTTGGCTTTATTCTGGTGTTATTACCAGTATTTTTAATTGGATATTATTTGATGCAGCACTTTATTACTGACAACGTGCTTGCTCAGAAGTGTATGGAGATATGGCTTATTATCATTTCCATATGCTTTTTTGCAACCTTTGGCTGGTATTATATGGCAGTGTTCGCAATCAGTATAGTTATTAACTTACTCTTTTTCCTGATACTTAGGAATCAAAAAAGAGATCGCAAAAATGCAGTAATTCTAGGAATAGCAGTTGCTATTAATATAGCATCACTTCTATTTTTCAAATATTCAAATGTGGATAGTATCATATATCCGCTTGCAATTAGCTTCTACACATTCCAGCAGATAGCTTTTCTGGTTGATGTGTACCGCGGAGATATAGAGGATACCAGCGTTATCGAATATCTGTGTTATATAACATTTTTTCCAAAGGTATTACAAGGACCTATCGCAAGATATGAGGTCTTGATGCCACAGCTTAAGAGGATGTCCAAAGGGCGCCTTGTGGCAGACAATATATTTAGAGGCATAACACTATTTACAATAGGCCTTTGCAAAAAAGTTCTCCTTGCTGAGATATTCGGTGAATGCGTAAGCTACGGATATTCAAGTCTTGCAGGACTTACATGGCTGGATGCTATTATTGTTGCGGTTTGCTATTCATTCCAGTTGTATTTTGACTTTAGCGGTTATTGTGATATGGCTGCTGGTATTTGTATGATGATGGGAATAGGCAAGAGCACTTCAGATAGCTCTATCAGAGGGCTTGCTGTAGATGACAGAGAGGCGGAATATCTGCAGCTTCCAATTAACTTTGATTCTCCTTATAAGGCAAGGAATATAATCGAGTTCTGGAAGGGATGGCATATCACCCTCACCAGATTTTTTACCAAATACGTTTATATTCCTCTTGGCGGCAACAGAGTAGGAAAGGGCAGGATGTATCTGAACTTCCTCATTGTATTCTTCCTAAGCGGTGTGTGGCACGGCGAGGGATGGAACTTCATCATCTGGGGTATGATGCACGGCGCATTGTACGTGCTGACAAGGATGTATGGAGATGCAGTTGGGGCTGGAAAAGACTTACAAAATGCAGCTGTTATTAAATCAAAAACTGTTGCAGCAAGGTTATTAGATGGCCTTAAGACTGCTCTTACATTTATCTATGTGACAATAGCCTGGATGTTCTTTAGGGCAGAGAGCGTTACAGATGCGATGACTCTCCTTGGTAAAGTGTTCCAGGTTCCATATAGAACGATTTCAATTAAGTTTGCAGAGTGCTTCCAGATGGATGAAATCTGGTATGTATTAAAGGTAACACCTGTCCCTGACTGGAAGTATGGCAGCTACGTATGTGTATGGCTGCTTCTGGGATTTGCAGGATTTATTATCTGGGGCAGAGCTAATGCCATCAGATTCGTTCCTAAGATGAAGATCAGATGGTGGACACCTATTATTATAGGTTGCCTGTTTATCTGGGGAGTTATATCAATGTCAGGAGTTAGTACTTTCCTGTATCTCAATTTCTGATTGAGCTGGTGATGAGTTATATGTTTTAGCAATATAAATCATATGAAAGTGATTCAAGAGGCAAATAGGCCCTGCGACAAAGTCGCCTTCGAATGGCCTATTTGCATAACTTTTGGAACGAAGTGACAAAAAGTTATGAATGAAAATGAAAAGAGCAGTATGAACATGAATAATAATAAGCAAAGTACTGCAAGTACTAGACAACAGAATAAAAAGGAAATGTCTGCAGGTAAGGCAATTGCTATATTTGCAGGTGTATCAGTATTTATAGCAGCTGTTATCATTGCTGTTGTGGTGTATGTGGATCCTTTTTTCCATTATCATGCGCCGCTTTCATGGTTCCCATATGTGGTGGATAATCAGCTGTCTCAAAATCCTGGAATGGCAAGGAACATGACTTACGACAGCTGCATTATAGGATCATCCATGACAGTTAACTTTGATACAGATGATTTTGCAGAGGTTCTGGGACTTGATACATTAAAGCTTAGTTACAGCGGAGCCTATCCTCATGATGATTATAATATCCTGAGTATCGTCTATGATGAGGATTCGCTTGCAAGACAGACTAATGATGTGACGGCTGTTTTCCTTGGACTTGATATTCCAACTCTTACTGCTGATGAGGATGAAATCAAATATGAGCTTCCTGAATATCTCTATGATGCTAATGTTTTAAATGATGTTCAGTACGTACTCAATAAGGACGTTCTTCTTGAATATGTATTACGTCCTCTCATTAACAACAAGCCAACTGATTTATCTGAAGTGTATTTTAGCTGGTGGACACCTGAGTATTACAACATTCAGTGGGTAATGCACGGATACGAGGCACCGGAAGCTGTAGAGGAAGAGATGGATGCAGATACGCTGATTCCCCAGACTGCAACTAACCTTGATGTTAATATCATTCCTTTTATTGAGGAGCATCCTGAAACTGCTTTTTACATTTTTTATCCGCCTTATAGTATTCTCTATTGGAACAATGTGATGGTGGAAAATCATCTGGAAGCCACAATGAATCAGTATCAGTACACAGCGGAGAGGCTCCTTGAATACGACAATGTAAGGCTTTTCTATTTCCAAAATATGGAAGACGTTGTAACAGATCTTAATAACTACGCAGACTATACTCATTACAAGCCTGAGATTAACAGCTATATGGTCAATTGTTTCGGTTCTGGTGAACACGAGGTAACAAGCGCAGACCAGATGGCAGAAGAACTTGAAGAAATGAGAAGAATTATTGATGAATTTGATTACGATAGTCTCTTTGCGGTAGAATGGTAAAAATAGCCAAAAAGAGATATATGTGATAAGATAGCCAAGTGTTATTAAAGACCTTGTAACAAATATTGGAGGTGCAACATGGGAAAGAGACGTAGAAGACGCGTTAAAAGGGAAGAAACAGCAGGCATTCCAAATTGGGTGCATTTAATTATATTATTACTGATCGTTGGTCTTGTTGCCTTTATGGCATTCAGATTATGGAAATGGAATAAAGGTACAGATTCTGTTTATGATCCAACTGAGGATACTTCAGAGTTTGATATCGAAGTACTCGACCAGGTATTTATCTTAAGCCCTGATAAGCTTGAGGGACATGAGGATGACGGAGTTGACACAATTCTGTTCCTTGGAAATGACGCAATCACTTATGACACAACAGAGACAGGCCTTGTATCACAGATACAGCAGCTGACAGGAGCAACAGTATATAACGCTGGATTCCCGGGAAGCTATGTTTCTATGAAAAATGCTACTGTTCAGTCAGACTATACAGATGATCTGTACAGCTTCTATAACGTAACTCAGAGTATTGTAAATGACGATTACTCTGCACTTATAGAGGATTCACAGTCAAGATCAGATTATCAGTACTATACAAGTGCAACTACACTTGAAAGCCTTGATTTCAATACAGTTGATACTCTTGTGATTATGTATGATGCAAATGATTACCTTGGACTTAGAACAGGTATGAATCCTGACAATGACGTAGATCCACAGACATATATGGGATCATTTAAGGCTGGCATTCAGGCTATTCAGGAAAAATATCCATTTATCAGAATCGTGCTGATGTCATTCACATTCTGTTATGGATATGATTCAGATGGTAATCTCGTAAACGGCGGAAAATATGATTATGGTAACGGTTCACTTCCTACATACTTCCAGCATGCGATGGATGTAGCAGGTGATACAGGTGTTTCATTTATAGATAACTACTATGGAACAGTAACTCAGAGTAATACAAGTGAGTACCTTCTTGATAACATTCATGTTAATCAGGAGTGTAACGCATATATCGCTAATCACTTTGTAGAGCAGATCTATCCGGATGCACTTAGCTCAGGAGATAGTAGCACTGAGGAATGATGATAGTCCACGGGAGAATCAAATGGGGAATAAGATAGGAATAGCCGATATTATCAAGCTTCAGGCTGCTGTAGTTATCTACAGTATATCGACTGTTATGGGAAAATTTGCTTCAGGCGAAGACTTTTTATCGCCTAAGTTCATATTGTTCTACGGACTGGATTTCGCAGTACTTGTAGTTTACGCGCTTGTTTGGCAGCAGCTGATCAAGCGCTTTCAGCTATCTATTGCGTATGCCAATAAGGCAATGATGTTATTCTGGTCTCTTATATGGAGTGTAATTCTTTTTCACGAAGGAGTTACACTTTCTAAGGTTATAGGAGTTGTGATAATTGCAGTCGGAACCATTGTTCTTAATAGTGGCTCATCCGAGAGTGTGCCTGCAGATGGCAGTGAGGAGGAACACAAATGAACATGTTCTTCTTACTAGCTGTTTTTGGACAGCTCCTGGCATCAATATCACAGGTTATGTTAAAAAAGAGTGCGCAGAAGTCGTACCCTTCATTTATAAGAGAGTATCTGAATGTATTAGTTGTAGGCGGATATTTTCTGATGGTTGTATCCATGCTGATAGCAATTCTGTGCTATGATGGGCTTGGATATATGAATGTAATTGTTTTGGAGCCACTTGGCTACATAATAGTTATGTTTTTGTCCAGATATTTCTTTAAAGAGAAGCTCACAGCTAACAAGCTGGGAGGAATGGCTCTGATAATTCTGGGCATTGTTGTATACTACATGGTATGAGGGTAATTAACTGTTAGGTAAATCTTATAAAAGTATATATAATTATGTTTAGTTTTATAAGAAAGGACAATTGAAAAATGGTAAAGGCAATAAAAGTAATGCTGATACCTAATAACGTACAACAAACAAAA
>CAMJFD010000068.1 GCA_946404845.1 uncultured Butyrivibrio sp.
AAATGCTTAACATGCAAGCATGTACGCATTTATGACTTTTGACACCTATATCATTATATCATTAAATTAGATATATCATGATAATAGATATGTTTTGAAGCTTTTTTATATAAAAATGGAGTGTGCATATTATGGAGAATTTAACTGGAAAGTGCGTAGTACTAGGTATTTCAGGAGGTATAGCTGCTTATAAGATGGCTGATGTTGCAAGTGCGCTTAGAAAAGCCGGCGCGGATGTTCATGTTCTTATGACCGAGAATGCGGCTAAATTTATTACTCCTATTACTTTTGAAACGCTGACATATAATAAATGCATAATTGATACATTTGACAGAAACTTTAAATTTGATGTTGCTCATATATCCCTTGCCCAGAAGGCGGATGTTATGCTGATTGCACCAGCTACAGCAGATATAATAGCCAAGATGGCGCATGGGATAGCCGATGACATGCTGACAACAGTTGTACTTGCAGCTAAGTGTCCTAAGCTCGTTTCACCATCGATGAATACTGCAATGTTAGAAAATCCTATAACACAGGATAATATAGCGCGTCTTGAGCATTATGGATTTGAAATAATAGAGTCAGATTCAGGCTTCCTGGCTTGTGGTGATACTGGAAAGGGTAAGCTTCCTGCACCATCTGTTCTTGTTCAGCATATAGAGAGAGTAGTAGCCCATGACAAGGACATGAAAGGTGTAAAGGTTACAGTAACAGCCGGAGCAACAAGAGAAGCTCTTGACCCCGTAAGATTTTTGTCCAATAACAGTACGGGCAAGATGGGATATGCAATTGCAAGACAGGCCATGCTAAGAGGAGCGGATGTAACTCTTATTACAGGTAAGACAAGTCTTCCAGATATTCCTTTTGTCAAAAAAGTAGATATTACTTCTGCAGAAGACATGTTCAAGGAAGTTACATCAAGACTTGATGATACAGACATTTTAATAAAGGCTGCTGCAGTAGCTGATTACAGACCTGTAGAAGTTGCAGATAATAAGATCAAGAAAAAAGACGGAGATATGTCTATATCTCTTGCACGTACAAAGGATATTCTTAAATACTGCGGAGAGCATAAGAGAGATGGACTGTTCCTGTGTGGATTCTCTATGGAAACAGAGAATATGATTGATAATTCAAGGGCCAAACTTGAAAAGAAAAATCTTGATATGATAGCCTGTAACAATGTAAAACAGGCAGGCGCCGGATTTGGAGTTGATACAAACGTCATTACTCTAATTACCAAAGACAGCCAGGAAGAGCTCCCTTTATTATCAAAAGATGAAGCAGCATCAATGCTTCTGGACGCCATTATGAAAAGAAGATAAGACTATATAAAAGGCACCGGATTATCCGGTGCCTTATCTTATAAATTATTATTCTGACAGTGTTTCCCATTCATCATAGAGAACAGCTAGTCTGTCATTTATTTCCTGCTGCTCATCGGAGAGCTTTCGTACCTGAGTTAGGTCAGTTGCAACTGCTGGATCTGATAGCTCTGTATTGATTTCGTCGTTTCTTTCTTCCAGTTTGGCAATTTCATCTTCACACTTTTTAAGAGCAGCTTTCTGCTTACGCTTTCTGGCAGCTTCTTCCTTTTGGGCCTTCCAGTCAAGCTGTCCATTTCCTGTGCTGGCTGCTGGCTGCGCTGCAGTATTTGAATTGCTGTTCTGATACTGGAAACTGTTAGATGCAATTCCGGCACCAGAGAGTGCAGAAGCTGTCTCACCTACAATACGCATTGTCTGTTCTTCACAGTGCTCAAGATAATAATCATAGTTACCAATGTAATTGATCATTGTTCCATGAGTCAGGTCCAGAATACGTGTCGCAGTCTTATTTATAAAGTAACGGTCATGGCTTACATATAGAAGAGTGCCTTCATAGCCGTTAAGTGCTGTTTCCAGAATTTCTTTACTTGTAATATCCAGATGGTTTGTAGGCTCATCGAGGATCAGGAAGTTTGCTTCTGAGAGCATCAGTTTGGCAAGTGATACACGTCCTTTTTCTCCGCCGCTAAGGTCGCCTATGCGTTTAAATACATCATCTCCGAGGAACAGAAATGTAGCGAGAGTATTTCTGATTTCTGTATTATTCATTGAAGGATACTCATCTGAGATTTCTTCAAAAATAGTTTTTTCATCATGCAGAACGTGGTGCTCCTGATCATAATAACCAATATGAACCTTAGTCCCAAGGGTTATTGAACCTGAATCAAGAGATTCCATATTGTTGATCATTTTAAGCATTGTAGTCTTACCAGTTCCGTTATCACCTATTATGGCAATACGTTCACCTCTTTTTACTTCAAAAGAGATATCCTTAAAGAGCTGACTATCGCCAAATGATTTACTGATAGAATCAACTTTCATAACATCATTACCGCTTATGCAGTTTGGTGTGAGAGTAATCTTCATTGCTGAATTTATTTCAGTAGGTTTATCGAGAACTTCGATTTTATTAAGCATTTTTTCTCTACTTTCAGCACGCTTAATAGATTTTTCGCGGTTAAAGCTCTTTAGCTTATCAATTACTTCCTGCTGATGTTTGATTTCAGCCTGCTGGTTCATATAGGCATGCCATTCAATTGCACGCATCTGCTCTTTTTTTACTGAATAATCTGAATAATTACCTGTAAAAGAAGTTGCCTTTTTATTATCGATTTCGATTATTTTACCAGCTATTTTATCAAGGAAATATCTGTCATGGGATACGATAAGTACTGCACCCTTATAATTTAAAAGATATGTTTCAAGCCACTTGATAGAGTTCATATCAAGGTGGTTCGTAGGCTCATCGAGGATAATAAGATCAGGCTTTTGTAAGAGGAGCTTACCGAGAGCAACTCGTGTCTTTTGACCACCTGATAGTGTTG
Organism: uncultured Butyrivibrio sp.; assembly: GCA_946404845.1. GTDB lineage: Bacteria > Bacillota > Clostridia > Lachnospirales > Lachnospiraceae > Butyrivibrio. Next base: position 2,876 of record CAMJFD010000068.1, read on the forward strand.
AAATGCTCTTATCAAGCTCTTCATCAGTAAATCCAAGACCCTTTGCAACACCTGTAACTTCACTCTTCCATGCATATCCGTCCTGAAGCTGGAATTGATGCGACATATCTGTGTATCTGTCCATGAGTTTAGAGAGTTCATCACCAGTTACAAGATTCATCATCTGCTCAGCATCTCTTATGTCTTCTTCCAATTTTATGATATCTTTTTTTACTTCTTTTAATTCTTCATATATAGTATTTTCGCTGTTGATATTCTGGTTCTGAGCAAGATATCCAAATGTTGTATCCTTGGCAAAAGTAACTTCACCATCATCAGCTGTCTCTTCACCGATTATTATCTTTAGAAGAGTAGTCTTGCCGGCACCGTTAATACCAACGATTGCAGCTTTTTCATTAGCTTCTATATGAAATGAAACGTCTTTTAATACGTCTTTTCCGTCAAAAGATTTACATATATTGTGACAAGATAGTATCATAATAAATCTCCATAATTCTTACTTATAAATAGTAATGGGTTATAGCCATCAACTAGGTATTTTAACAGAAAAAAAGATTAGTGAAAACCATTATAGATTATATTTATAAATTGTGATAACATTCAAAGGGATAATGTTTATTAAAAGATTATTCTATTTTTATATCATTTTTATTTCTGAAGGGAGAAAGAAAAAACATATGTTGGAGAGAATATTTAAACTCAAAGAGCATGGCACAGATGTTAAGACTGAGGTCATAGCTGGTGTAACTACTTTCCTTGCAATGGCATACATCCTGGCTGTTAACCCAAGTATTCTTGGCACAGTAATGGATGCAAATGGTGTATTTGTTGCTACAGCTGTAGCATCTGCTATTGCTACATTTGTTATGGCATTTTGGGCTAACTATCCTATAGCGCTGTCTGCAGGTCTTGGTCTTAATGCTTACTTTGCATATACAGTATGCCTTGGAGAGCTTGCAGGAGAGACAGATCCTTGGAGAATCTGTTTAACAGCAGTATTTGTAGAAGGTCTTATCTTCATTGTAATGTCATTCTTTAAATTTAGAGAACAGATCATTAACTCAATTCCACAGAATCTTAAATATGGTATTTCTGCTGGTATTGGTTTATTCGTTGCTTTTATCGGCCTTAAGGGAGCTAATGTAATTGTTGCTGATGAGAGTACAACACTTGCACTTGGCAGCTTTACAAGAGCGGACGTAGTTCTGTGTATCGTTGGTCTTTTGATCATCGTAATCCTTGAGCATTATAACTTTAAGGGTGCTGTACTTGTTGGTATCCTTATTACATGGGTATTTGGTATGATTGCCCAGGCTGCAGGCTGGTGGACAGAATCTAATCTGTTCCCTGATTTTTCACAGGGACTTCAGCTTACAGCTGTTACTAAGACAGCATTCAAGTTCAACTTTGGATGGGCATTCAGCCACATCATTCAGTTCATTGCTATTACATTCAGTTTCCTTTATGTTGATCTGTTTGATACAGTAGGAACAGTAGTAGGTGTTGCTGATAAGGCTGGTCTTCTTGATGAAGAAGGTAACCTTCCAAGAGTAGGCCGTGTATTTATGTCAGATGCTGTAGGTACAGTAACTGGTTCATGCCTTGGTACTTCAACAGTAACAAGTTTCGTAGAATCAAGTGCAGGTGTTGCAGCAGGTGGTAGAACAGGTCTTACAGCACTTGTTACAGGTGTATTATTCCTGTGTTCACTTGTCCTGAGCCCAGTTTTCCTTGCGATTCCATCATTTGCAACAGCCCCAGCTCTTATTTATGTTGGTATGCTCATGGTAAGTTCAGCTGCCAAAATAAACTTTGAAGAGGATCTTGCTGATACACTTGGTGCATATATGGCAATAGTTATGATGCCACTTGCATATTCAATTGCTACAGGCATCATGTTCTCAGTAATGACTTGGGTTATTGTTAAGGTATTCGAAGGAAAGGCAAAAGATATCAAGCCAGTTATGTGGGTAGTATTCATTCTGTTTGCACTTAGAATTCTGGTACTTATCACTAACTTCCAGTAATATATTTATTAAATGATGTAGATGTCAAAAGTACCTTTTGACATCTATATCATTAAATATGATTAGTGTCTTATATTTCCCGTACTCATAGAAGGATATTTATTTTTCTAAATGGGTACGGGATTTTTTAAGTAAATATAACGTTTAAAAGAGAATAAATATAAACGAGTTATTGATACTAATTGACAATAAATTAACAGACAATTATAATAAAATTGTGGATTATTTAACGAATGGCGACGTTTTTAATCCGCGTTTTTTTAACAAAAATAAGTTATGGCGAACGTATAAATATGGAGGGAAGAAATGGCTGAAAAGGAAATATCACAGGCGGTCATTGGCAGGCTCCCACGTTATTTCAGATATCTTGGTGACTTGAAGGAACGCGGTATAGAGAGAATATCATCACAGGAACTTAGTGATATTATGAAAGTTACTGCGTCTCAGATAAGACAGGATTTCAACAATTTCGGTGGATTTGGACAGCAGGGTTATGGCTATAATGTTGAATATCTGTATGATGAAATTAGTAAAATTCTAGGAATAGATAAACAGCATTCATTAATACTGATTGGAGCCGGACATCTTGGTCAGGCAATTGCCAATTATACTAATTTTAATAAAAGAGGCTTTGTTATCGAAGGAGCATTTGATATTAATCCAGCTCTTCACGGTACTAAGATTAAGGAAGTTGAGATTCGTCCTATAGAGGAAATTTCAGCTTTTGTAAAAGAGCATAAGACAGAAATAGCAGTACTTACAGTACCTAAGGATCAGGCTACCAAGCTTGCTGCAATGCTTTCAGAATGTGGAATTAAGGCAATCTGGAATTTTGCACATGTTGATCTGGATGTACCAGAAAATGTTCAGGTTGAAAATGTACATTTATCTGACAGTCTTATGAAATTGTCGTATAATATAAACAGGTATGAAAAAGAGGGCAAATAATTATTGTAGAAATTCTTGGGGCAAGAATGGAAGGTAATTGATGTCAGATAAGCGAGAGCATTATAACGTAGCACTTGAAGGAAAAAATATACCGATCCTTACTCAGGATGAAAAGTGGCATATGTTGTTCGAGCAAACTAAAATGCCTGATTCAGTCAGGAAAATAGCAGATGAACTTGATGCACTCCTCGCCGAACAGGCTGAGATCAAAGAAAACATCAAGAAAGTCAAGAGGCTGAAGAAAGATCTGCTGAGCGAAATAGTACCACTTAGAGATAAAGCATCTAAGCTTAGTGGTAAAAGTGCGCAGGCAGTTGAAAATGAAATTAAGGATCATACGAGACTCATCAATGACTGTAATGATAAAATTGAAGGGTATGAGGATGATCTTATTGGACTTCCCAGGGAAATATATCAGGTGGATTACAAGCTGATGCTGGCTACCATGGAGATATGTTATAGCAGACTGCATAAGAATTCTGATGAGATAATGGCTATTGATGAGTGGCTTGGTAAGATTAGGGTACAGCTCAAAAAGAATGTTATCCGCATGCAGGAAAGAGAAGTAGAAAACTATAATTTATATTCATATATGCACCAGATTTTTGGACCAGAAGTCATAGAACTTTTTGATCTTAAATATGATCCAGATAAGAGACACCCATTAAGGGCTCCGGATAATAGTTCTAAAAAGTCTAATTATAATTAATGTGATGCCACATTCGGAGTAATCCGTTTGTGGCATTCTTTATTTAGCAGAAGGAGAATGGTATGAGGTTTATTGTTGGGACAGATGAGATGAAGCGCATAGACAGAAATACAATAGAGTACTACGGGGTTCCATCTGCAGTACTTATGGAGAGAGCAGCTCTCGGTGTTTGTGAGCAGATAGATAAATGGTCGGATCTTCAAAACGCAGGCAGACAGATGAGCGTTCTTGTTCTGTCTGGTTGCGGCAATAATGGCGGGGATGGTATTGCAATTGCCAGAATTCTGAAATTGAAGGGATATAAAGTAACCACTTCACTTATTGGTGACTATACCAAATGTACTGATCAGCTCATTATGGAGATGAAGATAGCCGAGAATTATGGCATTTATGCGGACACATTTTCCAATATAAGAGACAACAAAACCCCATCTGAGTTTGATATCATAGTAGATGCTTTATTTGGTATAGGTTGTAACAGGCCTGTTGCAGGAATGTATGCAGAGGCTGTTAAATATATCAATGAGTGCAAGAAGGCGAGAGGTAATTCGCTTTATGTAATATCTGTTGATATGCCATCAGGTGTTAATTCTGATGATGGTCATGTTTTTAATATAGCAGTTAATGCTGATGAAACAGTAACCTTTAATTTTGAGAAAATAGGACACATTATGTATCCTGGATGTGAGTATTCCGGAACAGTAACTGTTAAGGATGTGGGTATTACCAAAGAAAGCTTTCTTGATAAAGGCCCAAGGTATTTTACATTTAAATCTGATATAAAGAGTTTTTTGCCTGAACGAAGGGCAGATGGTAATAAGGGAAGCTTTGGAAAGGTTCTTGTCATAGCAGGATCAGAAAATGTGAGCGGAGCATGTACATTGTGCGCAGAAGCAGCTTATAGAGCTGGCGCAGGAATGGTCAAGGTGTTTACTGCAGAGACTAATAGGACTGCTGTTCAGACTTTTTTGCCAGAGGCTCTTATTGATACATATGAAGATGATGAGTCTGTAGAGGGACTAAATCTGTTGTCACAGAAACTGCAAAATGCTATGGACTGGGCTACAGAAATAATTATTGGACCAGGCATTGGAACAGGTATTAAGGCCATTACAATGGTAAGAGAAGTCCTTGAGAAGTTTGACAGGGATATTATAATGGATGCAGATGCTCTTAATATTATAGCTTCTGACGAGGGAATAGATGCGCTTGTAAGCGGATATTCTGATGACTATAAAAAAGTCATCATGACTCCTCATCTTGCTGAATTTGCAAGGCTTTATGGAAGCGAAGTTAAGGTATGTAAGGAGAATATTCTTGAGTATCCTAAAAAACTCGCTGATAAATACAACTGCGTTATAGTATGTAAGGATGCAAGAACTATAGTTGCTGGCAGCGACAGCGATTTGATATATATAAATACAAGTGGTAATAGTGGAATGGCAACAGCAGGTTCAGGAGATGTTCTGGCTGGTATAATAGGTGCCATGAATGAAAATGGACTGGAAGCCTTCGAAGCAGCTTGTATAGGAGTTTATATGCATGGAATTTGCGGAGACTATGCAAGTAACCATAAGAGTGAATATTCGATGATTGCCGGTGATATAGTAAGGGCAATTCCAGAGATTTTAAAATAAGACTTGAATTTGATTTTCTTGGAGGTGTTAGTTTAAGTTATGCAGGATTATGTTTTGCCACATGGAAATGAAACAGAATATGGATGTGAATCACACTGCATGAGAGTGTGTGCCAGAATAGATCTGGATGTGATAGTTCAGAATCTTAAGAATATGAGAGATAATGTTCCAGAAGGAACCAAAGTCCTTGCAGTTATTAAGACAGATGGATATGGATTTGGAGCTGTTCCTATTGCAAGACGACTTGAACAGGAAGATTTTATCTGGGGATATGCTACTGCAACAGCTGAGGAAGCATTTGAACTTAGAGATAATGGTGTCAAAAAGCCTATACTGGTTCTGGGATACACATTCCCATATGCTTACGACAGGATGATTGAAGAGGGTATAAGACCAGCTGTGTTCAGATATGATATGCTCGATGAAATCCGTAACAGAGTAGAGCATTTAAGAGCGCAGGGACGAGACGTATCAATGAAAATTCATATTGCTGTTGATACTGGAATGTCCAGAATAGGTGTTACACCAGATGATGATGGAATAAGATTTATTAAGGCTGCAAATGAAACTAATGGTATAGAGATAGAAGGCATTTTTACTCACTTTGCAAGAGCTGATGAAGCAGATCTTACTAACGCCCATGAGACCAAGGATTTGTATAAGGCGTTTCTTGCAAGAGTTCATGATGAGCTGGGACTTAACATACCTATTAAGCACTGTGCAAATTCAGCAAGTATAATAGATATGCCAGAGTCATCAATGGATATGGTAAGAGCAGGTGTTTCATTATATGGTATGTGGCCGTCAGAAGAGACATCTCATAATAAGGTTATAATAAAGCCTTCTATGGAGCTTGTTTCTCATATTGTATATATCAAGGATCTTCCTAAGGGTACACCTGTTAGTTATGGCGGAACTTTTGTAACTGACAGAACTATGAGAGTTGCAACTATTCCTGTTGGTTATGGTGATGGTTATCCAAGATCTCTTTCTAATAAGGGATTTGTAATTATAAATGGTCAGAAAGCCAGAATCCTTGGCAGAGTATGTATGGATCAGTTCATGGTAGATGTTACAGACATAGTTACTGCCAGAGAAGGGGATAAGGTTACTCTGATAGGACGAGATGGCGATATGGAGATCACTATTGAAGAACTCGGTGATATGAGTGGCAGATTTAATTATGAACTTGCCTGCGACCTTAATAAGAGAATTCCAAGAGTATATAAGGGTCTTGTTTAAATTAAGGTGACATCCAAAACCTTGTCGGAGATTTTTTAGAATGTCAAAAGAACAAATATTATTAGTGGCTTTAAATGCCAAATATATACATTCAAATCCTGCGGTCTATTCACTTGCTGCATATGCTAATGCGGTAAGTGATAATGTATCGCTTGCTGAATTTACAATTAATGATCGTTATGAGGATGTTCTAAGAGGCATTCTTATTAGAAAACCGGAAGTTATAGGTTTTTCTATTTATATATGGAATGTGGAGTTTATGAAACAGTTGATAGAAGATATTCATAAAATTGCTCCACATATTCGTCTCATGGCAGGTGGCCCGGAAGCAACTAATGATCCGGAGACCTATCTTAACTGGTGCGAACTTGTAATGCTGGGTGAGGGCGAGCAAAATTTTAGAATTATAGCGTCCTGTATTAGTAGTAATGAGCCGTTACCACTTGATGATATGGAAGGCATAGCCTACAAAAATCCTGAAATTGTTATTCGAAATATGGGGCCCGGATCTATTCTGGACATGGATCAGATTCCTTTTTTGTATAACCGTCTTGAACCCTTTGAAAACCGTATTATCTATTATGAATCAAGCAGGGGGTGTCCATTTAGATGTAGTTACTGCCTGTCTTCTCTTGAGAAAAAAGTGCGCTATCGCAGTATGGATATTGTGCGCTCAGAATTACAATACTTTCTGGATCAGAAAGTTAAGCAGGTTAAGTTTATAGACCGTACATTTAACAGCTCGTCAAAAAGGGCTATAGAGATATGGTCTTATATTAAAGAACATGATAATGGAGTTACCAATTTCCATTTTGAAATAGGAGCGGACCTTTTAACCAAAGAGGATCTTGAGCTTTTATCAACTCTTAGACCTGGGCTTGTACAGCTGGAAATAGGTATACAGACTACTAATGCTTCTACTATGGAAGCTATACACAGGACGGCAGATAACAGCAAGATATTTAGTAATGTTCAGGCACTTAGAAATGCTTATAATATCAATTTACATACTGATTTAATTGCAGGTCTTCCATATGAAGATTATGAGCGATTTAAAAAGTCTTTTAATGATATTTACCCATTATATGCAGATCAGCTGCAGCTGGGTTTTTTGAAAGTCCTAAAAGGTACTGATATGTATATGCACGGTGATGAATATGGACTGATATATAGTTCAAGACAGCCATATGAGATATTTGCAACCAAATGGATTAGCTATGATGAAATTGCACAGTTGCACAGAGTATGCGATGCAGTGGAACTATTTTATAATTCACAGATGTTTCGTCATAGTCTTAAATATCTCGAGAGCTTTTTTAAATCACCATTTGAAATGTATGAAAAAATGGCTGATTATCTGGATGATCATAACCTTGCAGGAGTGGGAATACCTGTTAAGAAAAAGTATGATATCCTGGAAGCTTTTGGATCTATATATGGTGCAAAAGGAGACTGGAGTCTGTATATTAAATTTGATAAAATGCTTCATACTCATCAGAGCAGACATATGACTGCAAGAGAGACATTTAGCTGGGCTGATGGTGATAAGACCTATGAGTTTGATTATACTAAAATGCATCCTGTAACATGCGAGGCTGCATGCATCGAAGTGGATATTGATAAGTGATAATATTTACCCCAAAAAAGCATCGATCTTCTTATTTTAGAAAACTATATATCTATAATAAGAAATATCGATGCTTTTATTTAAATGTTAGTAATCTAAATAATTGTTTATCTAAATTTAGCTTTGGCTTTGTCGTACTGTATATTAATTTCGGCAAGAGCTTTGGTATCTCCATCTGGATTATCAGGATGGTAGAGTTTTACGAGCTGCTTGTATTTTTTGTCTATACTTTCTAATGAATTGCAGCCTGCAAAGAAATTAAATTCATCGTAATCCTCATCAAGATCTTCGTCATAATCTGATTCGTCATAGTGACTTCTGGAATACCTGTTTCTGCGATATTCTATGCGATCGTTTTCATCATCATCATCATAATTTTCATCATCGTATTCGTCATCGTAGAATTTTTGTATTTTACGATTTTTCTTTTTTCTTTTTTCATAAGCTCTTTTATCAGCAGGCTCATCATTTTCAAATTCTTCGTGGTGTTTTCTAAGCCATTTTTCATAAGAATCCTGATAATGCTTTGTTCCAGCGGCAGGAAAAAGCTTATAGTAACGTTTTTTGAATATATCTACAATGCTGTTTCTGGTAAACAGAGACAGTATCAGATACATGAATAAATCTATAAGAGCAGTTACTATCAGATAATAGAAACATGATATAAATGCAAATATAGCCATAAGTGAGCAGGCGACTGGTATACACAGAATAATTGTTAGAACTATTATGAACAGGAATATCCAGCTATTCTGATTAGACTCTGTATAAGTCTGCCAGGAGCTTAATACATTTTCAAACATCGAATACATAAGATCCAGATTCAGATGAAATGGAAATTCTGCCGGGACAGGATCATATTTAATGATTGCCTGTACCAGAGTCAGTACAAAACATAGCATATAAATTACACCAGTAATTGGCAAAAGGCTTATGAACAGCCTTAAGAATTTCCATAAAGCTTTGATATAAAAATCTATCAGGGAAAAAACAGCTTTTACCAGATAGACGAAAAGATGAACTATAGTAGTAATAATTAGTGATAATAATGAAATCATATTTCCCCTTTCAAAACATACATAATAATTTTATTTGAAATAGCCAAAATCAGCAATAACAAAGTGATGTTCTTGACTGAAAACTGGCATGGTGATATAGTTGAACATGACATTTTGCGTGCTATAGTTAAGCACGTATACCAAAAAGGAGATGGATTTATGGATGATAGTGGACCTACTGCCACTTTATTTTTGTTTATCGTAATTCTTCTGATAGATATTGTTATCTATGGTTTTGCAGGTGCCATTGAGAATCTCAGAGAAGAAGATCTTGAAAAAGATATTGAAGACAACAAACAGTCTAAAAGAGATTCTGCTGCGCAAAAATCTGTGACTATTCTAAAATATTTAGAGAATAATAGCAGACTTAAATATTCAACACAGGTATTTGGTTTTATTGCCAATATTATTATTGGAAGATTCTGCATCAGTAGTTTTGGTAAATGTATCAAGATGATACCTTTATTTAGCGGAATACCTTTTGCAGATGTTATAACTACAATAATTGCTGCGGTTGTTATTATATGGATGATTACATCATTTGGTGTTGTGATACCATACAGGCTTGGTAGCCGTGCACCTCTTAAGTGGTCCAGAACGCTTCTTACTGGTAATGAATTTGTAATGGCAGTTCTTACTCCATTTACAGGTCTTATAAGGATTACAGCATCTGGAATACTCAGATTATTTGGTGTTAAGGATACGAACGATGATGCAGATGTAACTGAAGAAGAGATTATCTCTATGGTTACAGAAGGTCAGGAACAGGGAGTATTACAGGATTCAGAAGCAGATATGATTACTAACATATTTGAATTTTCTGATAAACAGGCCAAAGATATTATGACACACCGTAAGTCTATGGTTGCCATAGATGGAACTATGAATCTGCAGGAAGCGGTTAATTTTATGCTCGATTCCAATAACAGCAGATTCCCGGTATATCTAGACAATATAGACCATATAATTGGAATCTTACATATTAAGGATGCGATGAAGCTACTTGCATGTGAAGATGCAGACAAGGAACTTCCAATCAGGAAGATCAAAGGTCTTCTGAGACAACCTAAATATGTACCTGAAACCAAAAATATAGATTCACTTTTCCACAGTATGCAGTCTTCCAAGACACAGATGGTTATTGTTATTGACGAGTATGGTCAGACATCCGGTCTTGTATCTATGGAAGATATACTGGAAGAAATTGTTGGTAATATTCTTGATGAATATGATGATGATATTGAATATATCGAGCCAACAGACAATGCGGGCGAATTTATTATAGAAGGTAAGACACCACTTGATGATCTGGAGAAGCGTTTCAATGTGGAATTTGAGGAAGAGGATTTTGAAACATTAAATGGTCTTCTGATTTCCAAAATGGAGCATATTCCAGTTGAAGGTGAAGAGTATAACTGCGATATTAAGGGCTTTAACTTTAAGGTTCTTGAGATCAAGAATCATATGATTACAAGTGTACTTGTTACCAAACTGTCTGCTACAGAGGAAGATGATATTCCAAGTGACTCTGAAGGTTCAGAGGAAAAAGCATAAGAATAATATTAAAAAATTAGTTAAAGAATGTAAGGTGGCTAAAAAGTCACTTAACTTTAGGAGGATTTATGTCAGGACATTCAAAATTTGCTAACATTAAGCACAAAAAAGAAAAAAATGATGCAGCAAAGGGAAAAATCTTTACTATCATTGGTAAGGAAATTGCAGTAGCAGTTAAGGAAGGTGGTCCAAACCCAGATAATAACTTCAAGCTTGCTACAGTTATTGCAAAGGCTAAGGCTAACAACATGCCTAATGAAACAATCGAAAGAGGTATCAAGAAGGCTTCTGGAGAAGGCGGAAACGTTGATTATAAGACTATTACATACGAAGGATATGGCCCTGGCGGAACAGCTATTATCGTAGAAGCACTTACAGATAACACAAACAGAACAGCTTCTAATGTTAGAAGTGCATTTACAAAGGGTAACGGAAGTATTGGAACACCTGGTTGTGTATCATTCATGTTTGACAAGAAGGGTCAGATCATCATTGATAAGGAAGAATGTTCAATGTCTTCTGATGATCTTATGATGCTCGTACTTGACGCTGGTGCAGATGATTTCAACGAAGAAGAGGATAGCTATGAAATTCTCACAACTCCAGATAATAACTTCCAGGCAGTTGTAGAGGCTCTTAATAAAGAGAACATTGCTACAGTATCAGCTGAGATTACAATGATTCCACAGAACTATGTAGAAGTAACAGATCCTGATAATGTTAAATACATTACAAGAATTCTTGATCTTCTCGATGATGATGATGATGTACAGGCTGTATATCATAACTGGGATGACAGTTCAGCAGAATAATTTATAACGAAAAAAGAACAAAGACGGGAGCGGGGAACTTGAAATGAGGCTAAAGAAGACATGGTTTTCATATGGTGTCTGGATTTTATATTTATTATTTAATGTATCATTGTTGGCGCTATCGGCCTACATTTCAGGATTATTCCCTACCCAGAATAAAATTATATTTACAGGTGCCTTTACAATACTTGTCAGTGGCGGTATAGCAGTACTGACATTTTTGTGCTGGCATCTTTTTGATTATTTTTACAAAAATAATTTTTCAAAGAGCAGATTATTCAAGATACTGGATATAATTGCATTTATAGGTATGTTTTCAGTTGGCATAATATACAGACTATATCTGGTAAATGGATATACAGGTGAGCTGCAGGGAAATATTTATCTATATGAGAACTCTGTGATATCAGCTGGAGCAGATTCAATATCTACAGCTAATATACTTACATTTATATATGAATCCATATTGAGATTTGTTCTAAGCTTTACGGGTAATGTACCAGCCGTGGCAGTCTATTATCAGATAGTTCTGCAGGTGATAGCAGTAATGTTCATATACTTTGCTGTCAGAATTTTTAATGGACTTGCCGGAGCATTTGTATTTGCGCTATATATGGGCATTATGCCATTATATGCTGATAAGATGTGGTCATTATCAAATGCA
>CAMJFD010000069.1 GCA_946404845.1 uncultured Butyrivibrio sp.
ATAATTTTAATTCTTTCTGTGTCATATGAATACCTCCAATTACAACTCTTATAATGTAAATTAGTTATTTATAATGTCTTTAATCTGTAATCTAAATTTATTTAACTATGTGATGTAGTATTGATTACTACATATACTATATCATTAAACTACAAGACTTTCAATATGCCTATTAGCGAATAATTTGTGAATTCATAGATTTAATGTAATTCGTTTTTTTACCATAGATGAAAAAGGTTAATACAGACAATAGACTTGTTCACAATTAGTTTAAATTCTGATACTATCGAATAGGACACAAATATTAGATTAAATGTAATCTATGAAAGAAGAGGAAAAAGTTAATAGATGTTCAGATTGTGGGTAAAGCTTATAAGCGATAATCATTTATTAAGGGATACAGTTATATGCGACTCAACTGTTGATACCAGAACGCACAAGGTCATGAATGCAATAGAAAGCGCTTGTTACGAGATGGACCTTGCCAAACCTATATGGCTTGATTCGACAGTAAAAGAATTTCAGCGGCATAGTAAATGCAGATTTACCAAGGATGCATTTATGGAAGATATCGAATTTGACTATATGGAAATAGAAGTCATTGAAGAGGAATATTAAGGGAAAAACGGGCTAGATCATATATAATAAACTATATATTGTTAATGTCAGATACTTTATTAAGCTTGTTTTTAGGTTATTTTTAGGATATGAAAAGATAACAAATTAAACACAATTTCGACACAAACTATTTCTATACTAATAGCATAAAATCAGTTTAGATAAAATATAACACTAAGATATAAAGAAGAAAGAAGGTAATTTCCATGTTCGACGAAAACAACAATGTTCAGGGAACACCTGAGAATGCTAATTATGCTGGTGGGGCCAGTAATAATAATTCTGGTACAGAACCAGTAAATACAGCTGCAACTAATACAACAAGTACAGAGTCTGTACAGCAGGCAACTGGTTATAGTCAGTCAGGTTACACATCAAATGCAGCTGGTGCTACAAATACAACATATACAGCTAATAACACAGGTGCTACAAATACAACAGGTTCTGCTAACCAGTATAGTGCTAATAATGCTCAGCAGAATAATAGCTATGGTTCAAACTCATATAGCAATTATAATTATGGACAGACAGCTAATACTAACAGCTACGGTTCATATAGCTATACTAATAACAACCAGAATAGTTCAACACAGAATCCATATTCTGGATCAACATATCAGGGACAGAATACTAATAGCCAGAGTTTTTCAGATCAGTTAAGACAGAATGCAGGTCAGAATACAACTGGTCAGGGCTATGGAACATATAATTATAGCTTTAATAATGCAGCTGCAGGCGGATCTAATTCAGAGCCACCTAAGAAGAATAAAAAGACAGCTCTTACTATTGCAGGTATTGCAGCAGTTGCAGCAATATTCATTGGAGGACTTGGAGTAGGTGCTTATGGTCTCTACAGATCTAATAGCAGTTCAACTGATGTAGCTGCCATTGAATCAAGCGAGGATACAGCTACAGAGGCTGAGTCAGCAGATGAATCAACAGAATCAGCTACAGTTAATAAGACAATAACATCAAGTTCATCAACAGTTGTTACTGATGTAACAGAAGTAGTTGCCAACACAATGCCATCAATTGTTTCAATTAACAATAACTATACAGAGTCTGCTACATATTTTGGACAGACATATTCAGAAGAAGCTACAGCTTCTGGTTCAGGTATCATCGTAGGACAGAGTGATACAGAGCTCCTCATTGCAACTAACTATCACGTTATCGAAGGTGCTGATTCTCTTGAAGTTCAGTTCGTAGATGACTCAACAGCAGAAGCTGCTGTTAAGGGTACAGATTCAGATATGGACCTTGCAGTTATCGCAGTTCAGCTTGAAGATCTTACATCAGATACACTTAGTGCTATCAAGGTAGCAACACTTGGTGATTCAGATGCTCTTACAGTTGGTGAGCCTGCAATTGCAATTGGTAATGCTCTTGGTTATGGACAGTCAGTTACAACAGGTGTAATCAGTGCTGTTAACAGAACAATCGAACTTGATGATACTACAACAGGTACATTCATCCAGACAGATGCAGCTATCAACCCAGGTAACTCAGGTGGTGCTCTTATCAATATCAATGGTGAAGTAATCGGTATTAACTCAAACAAGATCGGTGGTACAACAATCGAAGGTATGGGTTATGCTATTCCTATCTCAGTTGCTCAGCCTATTATCGAAGAGCTCATGAATGAAGAGACTAAGATCAAGGTTGACGAGAGCGAAAAAGGTTATATCGGTATTTCAGGTGTAAGTGTAACATCAGATGTTTCTGAAGTTTATGGTCTTCCATCAGGTGTATATGTAGCACAGGTTACATCAGGTGGCGGAGCAGAAGCAGCTGGTATCAAGGAAGGTGACATCATCACTAAGTTCGAAGGTGAAGAAATCACATCAATGGATGATCTTCAGAAGAAGCTTGAGTACTATGCAGTTGGTACAACAGTATCAGTAACAGTTATGAGAGCTGGCAGCAATGGATATGAAGAACAGGAATATCAGGTAACACTTGGAGCAGCATCTACTACAACAGATGAAAACGGTACAGATGGTGAGACATATGATGGCGAACCACAGCAGGGTTCATCAGATGAGATGCCAAGCGGACAGAATGGATTTGGCGGATCACAGCAGTATTCATTCCCATTTGGTTACTAATTAACCGGATTTTTACAAAAAAGGTATAAATATAGAAGGACAGTATTATAGCTCAAAAAAGGCTTGGTACTGTCCTTTTTCATAAATACCAGGGGAAAGAGTTTATACTTTGTTTACTTGTGTGTACAGGGTATGACTATTATAATTGGTATAGAACAGATGCAATAAAGGAGTAAAAAGGAATTAGAAGCATGGACTGTAGTATGTATCTGGGGTGATATAAGCTGTGCTTCGGATTGGAGAGAACATATGGGAAACAACGACGATTTAGATTTCAGAGAAGTAGACGATAACGGAAGCGAGATTGTTGATATCAGTACATCAGACTCTGATGTAGTAAATACAGAGGATAAGGGTACTGGTACAACTTCTGATAATAGTAATAATACAGACAACAAGAATAATGACGGTTATGAAGATGTGTGTTTTGTCTGCAGAAGACCAGAGAGTAAGGCAGGCAAGATGTTCCATCTGCCTAATAACATTTGTATCTGTGATGACTGTATGCATAGAACAATGGATCAGATGAGCCAGTATGATTACCAGAATCTACTGAACAATCCTAATCTTATGAATGAGCTTAATAAGAATTCTGGATTTCCTAACTTTGGATTTTTTAATACAGGCGATAATAATAACAACGGACTTGGCGGAATACCTAATTCTCAGAAGGTCAAGAAAAAGAGTGAAGAGCCTAAGGTAAAGCCTGAGTTCAATATCAATGATATCCCAGCTCCTCACAAGATCAAGGCAAAACTGGATGAATATGTAATAGGACAGGATAAGGCTAAAAAGGTTATGTCTGTTGCTGTATACAATCACTATAAGAGAGTTGCAACAGATACAATGGATGAGATAGAAATTGAGAAGTCCAACATTCTGCTACTAGGACCAACAGGTAGCGGTAAGACATACCTGGTTAAGACTCTTGCAAGACTTCTGGATGTACCTCTTGCTATTACAGATGCTACATCACTTACAGAAGCAGGTTATATTGGTGATGATATCGAAAGCGTTGTCAGTAAGCTCCTGGCAGCAGCTGATAATGATATAGAGAAGACAGAGCACGGCATCATCTTCATCGATGAGATAGATAAGATTGCCAAAAAGAAGAATACAAATTCCAGAGATGTAAGCGGAGAATCAGTTCAGCAGGGAATGCTTAAACTCCTTGAAGGTGCTGATATTGAAGTTCCTGTTGGAGCTAACAGCAAGAATGCGATGGTTCCTCTTACAACTATTAATACAAGGAATATCCTCTTTATATGTGGTGGTGCCTTCCCGGATCTTGATGAGATTATCAAGCAGAGACTTAGTAAGTCTACATCAATTGGTTTTGAAGCTGATCTTAAGGACAAGTTCAATGATGATCCTGATCTTTTGAGCAAGGTAACTGTAGATGATCTCAAGAAGTTTGGAATGATTCCGGAGTTCCTAGGAAGACTGCCGGTTATCTGTGCGCTTAAGAGTCTTACTAAGGAAATGCTGGTACAGATCTTAAAAGAGCCTAAGAATGCTATCCTGAAACAGTATCAGAAGCTCCTGGCTCTCGATGAAGTAGATCTTAGATTCGATGATGGAGCATTAGAAGCTATTGCAGAAAAAGCTCTTGAAAAGGATACAGGTGCCAGAGCGCTCAGAGCCATTATTGAAGATTTCATGCTGGATATCATGTATGAGATTCCTAAGGATGACAATATTGGAAGAGTAACTATTACCAGAGAATACATTGAGGGAAATGGCGGACCTAAGATAGAAGTAAGGAGCGACCAGATTCCAAAGGCTATTCCTCTTAAGAGTGAAAAAGCCTGATGCTGATATCAGGACTATAATATAGCGTTAGTAATATAATGATATAAATACAATAACACCCCGTAGGTCAATTTTGGGATGACCTACGGGGTGTTATTGTATTTAAATAATATTCTATATTTATAAAAGTCTAAATAAATATCAAGTTACAACTTCTAGATAATTATTGCATTTATGCAGTAATGAATGTGCCAGCTTTGCCGTGCATAGCATCATTAACTGTAGAAAGAGAAGTAATGAGTACGCTTCCGTTTGGATTAGATTTGAGGAATGCGATTGCAGCCTGAATCTTAGGGAGCATATCAACTTCTCCAAATTCACCAGCTTCAATGTACTTCTCAGCTTCTGCAACAGTCATCTTGTCGATCTGTTCCTGATTGTCCTTACCAAAGTTCTTATAAACATAAGGTACAGATGTCAGGATGATAAGTCTGTCAGCGTTAAGGTCTACAGCAAGTTTACCTGCGATAGCATCCTTTTCAATTACGGCTGATGCACCTTTTAACTTGTGACTCTGCTCGATAACTGGGATTCCGCCACCGCCACATGCGATAACTTCCTGACCTGCATCTGCAAGTGCTCTGATAGCATCGATTTCTACTATATCAATTGGCTCTGGAGCAGCTACGATACGAAGGTAGCCTTTTCCAGGTTCTTCTTTTACAAAGTTTCCTTTTTTTACTTCGTTGTCAGCGTCTTCTTTGGACATATAACGTCCGATTGCCTTAGTTGGAGCATAGAATGCTTCGTCATAAGGATCAACAGTAACCTGTGTAAGGATTGTGCTGACTGTCTTGTATATTCCCCTGCTTGTAAGTTCGCTTCTAAGTGAATTCTGAATATCGTATCCAACATAACCCTGGCTCATAGCACTACATACGCACATTGGAGCAGTTGTGTAGTCGATATATATTCTGTGCAGCTCTGTCATAGCCTTATGTATCATGCTGACCTGTGGTCCATTACTGTGAGTAATTGTGAGCTGATAACCTGCTTCTACGATGTCTGCGAGTGCCTTGGCAGTATTCTGAACAGCTTCCTTCTGAGCATCTGTTGTATATCCAAGTGCCTCATGTCCAAGTGAGACAACAGCTTTTTTGTTTTCCATATTTATAGCCTCCCTGTCTAGGATTTGAGATATGTATATTTTACCCTATATAAAAAGATTTGTATATCATCATATTGGCTAAAAATGCTAGTAAGTAGGCATTAGAGAAAACGTTTGCATAAATTTATAAAAATAGTATTGACATGCAATAAGATTTGGAATAAAATTCAATTCATAATAATCCTAGCGAATAAGTAGGAAAACAAAAAAAGAGAAAAGTAAATTTTTTAAAATAAGTAAAGAGAAAGAAGGACAAAATTATGGCAAACATCAAAAAGAGTGCAGCAGAGTTAATTGGAAACACACCATTATTAGAGGTGTCAAATTTAAGTAAGGCAGAGAACATTACAGATGCAACTATTCTTGTAAAGCTTGAGTATTTCAATCCAGCAGGATCAGTAAAGGATAGAATAGCGCTGGCAATGATAGAAGATGCAGAGAAGGCAGGTAAGATTACAAAGGGTGGCACAATCATTGAGCCAACATCAGGTAACACAGGTATAGGTCTTGCATTTGTAGCAGCATCAAGAGGATATAAAGCAATCCTTACTCTTCCAGATACAATGTCAGTTGAGAGACGTACACTTTTAAAGGCATATGGCGCGGAGATAGTTCTGACAGAAGGTGCACTTGGAATGAAAGGTGCAATTGCTAAAGCAGAAGAGCTCCATCAGTCAATTCCTAATTCAATAATACTTGGCCAGTTTGATAACCCAGCCAACCCAGCAGCACACTTTGCTACAACAGGTCCAGAGATCTGGAATGATACAGATGGTAAGGTAGATGTATTCATCGCTGGTGTAGGTACAGGTGGAACACTTACTGGTGTTGGTGAATATCTCAAGAAGCAGAATCCTGATGTCAAGATAATTGGTGTTGAGCCTGATACATCAGCAGTTTTGTCAGGTGAGCAGCCAGGACCACACAAGATACAGGGTATCGGAGCTGGTTTTGTTCCTTCTGTTCTCAATACTAAGATTTATGATGAAATCATCAGAGTTAAGAATGAAGATGCATTCAAGTTCGGCGGAGAGATAGCTACAACAGAAGGTGTTCTTGTAGGTATATCTTCTGGAGCAGCTATTGCAGCAGCAGTAGAAGTTGCTAAGAGACCTGAATATAAGGGTAAGACAATTGTAGCACTTCTTCCTGATTCAGGAGACAGATATCTGTCAACTCCTCTTTTCCAGCGCGACTAATCAGAACTGATAGAGCCATTAGCTGAATATAAAGAGTTTAGTAATAATAATGATAAATAATAGCCAGACTGTAGATGAATACAGGGATTCGCCCGTATTTTTCTACAGTCTTTTTTTCGTTGAAAATATGAAAAGATAGTGATATTATTCTTTTCTATGATTAAAAAAAGAAGTATCATTGAGATATGGAAGGAACGGAATTAAATTTCATTTAAGTCCGGTGGAGGCTATTGAAATGGCTAAAAATACTACAAAAGATCTAACAGTTGGTAATCCTATGAAGCTTATATTGGGATTTTCACTGCCATTACTTATGGGATTTTTGTTCCAGCAGTTCTACAGCGTTGTAGATACAATGATAGTAGGACAGATACTGGGCAAGGAGGCTCTGGCAGGTGTAGGTTCAACTGGAGCAATTAACTTTATGGTAATAGGTTTCTGTATGGGAGTGTGTAATGGATTTGCAATTCCTATATCACAGAGATTTGGAGCCAAAGACTATAAGAGCATGCGTAAGTTCGTAACACACAGTATTATCCTGTGTACGATATTTGCGGTTGTGATGACATTTTTTGTAAGCATCTATTGCAGACAGATTCTGATTGTCATGAATACTCCTGAGAATATTCTCGATTATGCTTACGAATACATTTTTATCATATTTGTGGGCATACCGGTTATATATATGTATAATCTCTTATCGGGTATTATAAGGGCGCTTGGCGATAGTAAGCATCCTGTTATATTCCTGGTAATTGCATCATTTGTTAATATAGGGCTAGATTTGTTCTTTATCCTGGTTCTGAAGATGGGCATAGCTGGAGCGGCGCTTGCAACAGTTATATCACAGCTCGTATCAGGCATATGTTGTCTGGTATTCATAGTTCGTAAACTTGAGATATTAAGATTATCCAAGATAGATTGGGAGATAGATAGCAGTTACTTTAGAATCCTGTTCAATATGGGTGTGCCAATGGGACTTCAGTACTCAATTACAGCAATTGGCAGTATTGTAATCCAGATAGCTATTAATGGTCAGGGTTCCGATGCAGTTGCAGCTGTTACAGCAGCTGGTAAAGTTGGAATGTTCATGTGCTGTCCATTTGATGCTATGGGTTCTACTATGGCAACTTATGGAGGACAGAATGTTGGAGCCAAGAGACTCGATCATCTTGAGGATGGACTTAAGGCCTGTGTTAAACTTGGAATAGTCTATGCCATTGCAGCATTTGTGTTCCTGTGTTTTGCAGGTCCAACACTTGTATGCCTTTTTGTTAAGAGCTCAGAGACAGAAGTTATAAGGCTTGCGGCATATTATCTTAGATGGAATTCAGCATTTTATATTCCGCTTGCGCTTGTTAATATAGTCAGATTCCTGATTCAGGGAATGGGATACAGTATGTTTGCAATCCTTGCAGGAGTATGTGAGATGATTGGTAGATGTATTGCAGCCATGGTGCTGACACCACTACTTGGATTTACAGGTATATGCCTTGCAAGTCCTGTGGCATGGATACTTGCTGATTTATTTCTGATACCAGCCTATATAATAGTCAGGAACAAGCTCAAGAAGCTGTTCAATGAGAGCAGCATTCATGAGAGCCTGAATATAAATCGTTCCTGATTAAAGAGACATTTTTGTTCTGAAAGTTAATTAGATGTATTGTCTGCAGCGCTTGTAACAACGTAAGTGCTGCCCATTTCAAGTTTGTCGATACGTCTGTCATAAGTCAGGAGGCCGTTTACCTCTTCCTCGACATCGCTTAGCTGAGTATATACAGCTCCGCTAAGCCCCTCTTCTGAGAGTGGCATAAGGTCGTGGTTCATGAGATTTTTGTAGGCCTCCTGAAATTCATTTATAGTTTCGTATTTCTTATAACCATATATTCTGTCTACGCTGGAGTGGCCATCTACATGGCATGCGAGTCCGCCGTATTCAGATATCACAAATCCCCTTCCGTATTTATCCTGTTGTACACTGAGTTTACGGAAATAGTTATGTACACTCAGGAAGTCTCCGCTGTGTTCATCAAACCAGCCGCTTGCCTGATCTACAAGTCTGTGTGAATCAATTTCTTTGGCCATAATAGTTGCGCTTGCAGCGTTGAACTGGCCCCATCCCTCATTGAACAGAACCCAGGTTGAAATGGAAGGTACATTGTAGAGATATCTGATTGTCTGCTGCATTTCATCCAGCCATTCCTGCCTTCCATCTGCGGATTTTCTCTTGAACATCCAGTATCTTTCTGGCCCGTCATCAATAGAAGTAAATACCTTTGGGAAAAGAGTTGGCAGATAAGATACAAGTGGCTTGGCATAATCAAAACCTCCACTTACCATATCCTGCCATACTATCATTCCGAGTCTGTCACAGTGATAATAGTATCTGGCAGCTTCAACTTTTATGTGCTTACGCAGCATGTTAAAACCATGTTTTTTCATGGTAGTAATATCATAAATAAATGCCTCATCCGATGGGGCAGTGTAGAGACCATCTGGCCAGTAACCCTGATCGAGCACGCCATTTAAGAAATATGGCTTGTGGTTAAGACAGAATACTGGAATGCCTATGAAATTAGGCTCCAGAGAAAAATATCTCATTCCAAAATAGGAGGTGACTTTATCAGCTCCAGCAATTAATTTGATGTCATACAGATATGGATTATTAGGTGTCCATAGCTGCAGGCCCTTTAACTTGAAATCAAAGGTTGCTGCATAGCTGTCAGTCATAACACCGTCACAGTCGGGCATAGGAACAGCCTGTCCATTGACATCACCTTCTATAAGACCGGCATCTGCTATGGCATTATCAAATTCGAGAGTTCTGCCTTTGTCCATGATTCTGATCTTAACGTCAATCTTGTCAGAGAGGATGACCTCAACATGAAGAGATTCAAGATCTGCGCCTGGCTCAATTTTGATGTTTTTGATATATACATCCGGGACCCACTCCATCCAGACAGTCTGCCATATTCCGCTCTGTGCAGTATAATACATGCCGCCTCGTTTGAGTTTCTGTTTACCTCTGCTGTGCCAGGATGTATCGGAACTATCCTGTACACATACGCTTAAGATGTCTTCTTTTCCACTATCTGCAGACAGATAATCAGTGATATCCACAGAAAATGGCAGAAATCCACCAGTATGTGAGCATACGAACTGACCATTAATGAAGACCTCTGCAGTCTGGTCAACGGCACCGAAGTGTAGTATTAGTCTGTGCTTTTCTAATTTGAGAATCTGTGGAAGAGAACGTTTGTACCATAGATATTCATTAGGTTCAAGCCTTCTCTCAACTCCTGAGAGGATACTCTCTGGTGAAAAAGGTACCAGGATATCACCGTCCATCTGTGATGGAAGCTGGTGTTCATAAGTAAATGCATATGACCAGGTACCATTTAAATTGATATAGCTGTCACGCTTTAACTGAGGACGAGGATATTCCTGCAAGATATTATCCTTGTCCAGATTTTCTCCCCATGTGGTGTACAGACGATTTAAGACATCGTCCTCGTGTGACTTGTCGATACTTTTAATAGCGTCAATTAAATCCATTTTTTACCTCATGCTGCGAGTGAAACGAGTAGCTAATGGTTCGATATTGGTGGAGCTCGCGACACCAATTCGTGTTTGAAAATGGATTATTTTCAAACTTTCTCCCCCCGATGATGCGATTATACGATGGCGGTATTAACAGTTCTTGTTTGTGTATGATTTAAGTCTGTTGGCGGAAGCAGTAGCTATGAGATTCTGATAGAATGCTGCTACTGAGCAGTCCTTGTATACTGAGATCCACAGAAGAGGGATGAACAGTGATACAATGCCGAGCAGATAGTATGGTATAAATGATAAATATAATTTGAATAATCTGAATTTATTTCCCTTCATGAGTCGTACGCTCAGAGTCATGATCTCTGTAACTGATTTATTAGGAAAATCATTCAGTATAAAAAATACCTGTGAATAATTAAGTCTTATAATTATAGATACAATAAGACCAACAACTGTGAAGGCTATTCCTGTATAAACTGCCTTTTGAGGAAATGAACCCAGATACAGAACGCAATATGAGAGGATTGCGGTTCCGATTGTGAGTATAATGTCGCCTACAGTAAATACTGCCTGCAGACAGACAGCTTTTTGAGAATTCTCTTTAAAACCGTAGAATATGTCAGATACGTTTACTGGCTGTTTGTAGATAACATTCAGATACATATAGGCAATTCCGGACTGGAGTATACCAAATAGTAATTCCAGAATGATTGCTACAATTTCACTTACGATGAATAGGAACAGAGCATTTCCGCCTATTATCTGTGAAACCATAGAACTGATTATATATTCTATAGATGCAACTATTATGCACGCACCTATTACTGTGCCATATTTTCCTAGCAGAGCGTCTCTTGCTTCTCCTTTTAACTCTGCAGTTGTGCTGTAATTTATCATAATTCCCCTTTTAAACTCCGTAATTTAGATTAGCACCCAAATAAATATTTGCTTTTTCAGCAGATTTTTTGTTCTGCTGGTAAGGATTATCTTCGTTTTTGTACATGATCTTGGTTCTGGTACAACCGCCGGATACATAAGTTCTGCCGCATTCAGGACATATTGCAGTATGAATCTGAACATTTGCGCTCAGGACTTTACCGTTTTTTTCAAAAGCCTTGTCATAAGCATTTGCTACATGTTCCTGCTCATGGCCTCTCACTCTTGCTGGAGCAGCTTCTGGTGATATATGAGCAGCCGACTTAAAGGAAACCATTTCATCAGATCCGTCCTGATACTTACGATTCTTGCAGGTCTCACATTCAGCTGGTGAAGAGCGGTGGCCCACTTTGGTAACATCAGATTCAGAAGGATTGACCTTGGCTTTATCATCAGGTGCCTTGGTAGCACCATTAAGCTCAGCATTAGTATTACCAGCCTTATTAGAGGCTTGATTATAACCAGCGTTGTAGCCCTGATATCCATATCCGTAAGATCCTGATATACCTGAAAGTGTACTCATACTACCGCACTCCCTTGCTTACTCATAAGAAAAAAACTTATTCGGAATAGCCACTCTGAATCTCTTCAATCATCTCATCAAATGTAACTCCATATATCTGCTGAGAATACTCGTTGAGCTGCTGCCTTCCCTCTGGCTTCATTACAAAGCTTACAGCATTGGCTATTACCACAATTCCGATAATTAATCCAACTAGTCCAAAGCCAATAGCTCTTTTGGCCTGAGGCAGGAGCCTGCCTTCCTTACTTCTGGTTAGAAGTCCCAGTACTATAGCTATTCCGCCAAATATGAGACCAAAGTAGCCTGTAAGTGATAAGCCTACAGCCACAACGCCCATTACAGAAGCTGCCGTAGCCATGGAAACTCTTGGATTAAGAGGGTTGTGATTCATGTTGTAGTTGTAATTATTATAGTAATAATCGTCTCGATCATTATTTTGATCGGAGTTATTGTTATACATATCTTTTTTCAGCTCCTCTATGCCTTATTTAAAGACAATATTTCAAGATAATTCTACTATAAAATATAGTTGCAAGCAATTGATGTTATCTTTTTAAAAGGATTTTTACAAAAAATTTAGATAATGGTAAAATAGAGTTTGCTGATGTCAGCAATAATAATTTTCAAGGGGTCATATTAATGGACATTATTTTAAAACTGAAAGAAGAACTTGGGGTAGAGAAATGGCAGGTTGAGGCTGCAGTTAAACTCATTGATGAGGGTAACACAATTCCGTTTATTTCTCGTTATCGTAAGGAAGTAACAGGTTCACTTAATGATGAAGTTCTGCGTAATCTTGATGAGAGACTTAAGTATCTGCGCGGTCTTGAAGAGAAAAAGGAACAGGTACTTGGTAGTATCGAAGAGCAGGGCAAGCTCACAGATGAGCTGAAAGCCAAGATCATTGCCGCTGAAACAATCGTAGCAGTTGATGATCTGTATCGTCCTTACAGACCAAAGCGTAAGACAAGAGCAAGTGTAGCTAAGGAAAAGGGACTCGACGGACTTGCTGATATTATCAGAAGTCAGGAGATTACAGGTTCTCTTGAAGAAGCTGCAGAGGCTTATGTCAGTGAAGAGAAGGGCGTAAAAAATGCTGCTGATGCTATTCAGGGTGCCAAGGATATTCTCGCTGAGGAAATTTCAGATAATGCCGATTATCGTACATATATAAGAGAAGAGACATTCGAGCAGGGCTTTGTAACAAGTGCTGCCAAGGATGAGAAGGCTGAAAGTGTATATGAAATGTATTATGCATTTGAAGAGCCTATTAAGAAGATTGCAGGTCACAGAGTACTGGCTCTTAACAGAGGTGAGGCGGAGAAGTTCCTTACAGTTAAGATTACAGCTCCTGTAGATCAGATTCTGCAGTATCTGAACAAGAAGACTATTGTTAAGGATAATGCAGTTACAAACAGTGTAATCGAAGATGTTACTAAGGATGCATATGAAAGACTCATAGCTCCTGCCATAGAAAGAGATATTAGAAACGAACTTACAGAGAAGGCTGAAGATAGTGCCATTACTGTTTTTGGCAAAAATCTGGAACAGCTCCTCATGGCTCCGCCAATTGCCGGTAAGACAGTACTTGGGTGGGACCCTGCGTTCAGAACAGGTTGTAAGCTTGCTATCGTAGATCCAACAGGTAAGGTTCTGGATACTAAGGTTATCTATCCTACAGCTCCTCAGAATAAGGTTGAGGAAGCCAAGGCTGAACTTAAGAAGCTCATTAAGAAGTATAACGTAGATCTCATCTCAGTAGGTAACGGTACTGCTTCAAGAGAATCAGAGCAGGTAATCGTTGAGCTCATCAAGGAACTGGACAGACCACTTCAGTACGTAATTGTTAATGAAGCAGGTGCTTCTGTATATTCAGCAAGTAAGCTTGCTACAGAAGAGTTCCCACAGTTCGATGTAGGACAAAGAAGTGCTGCATCTATTGCAAGACGTCTTCAGGACCCACTTGCAGAGCTGGTTAAGATTGACCCACAGTCTATTGGTGTAGGTCAGTATCAGCATGATATGAACCAGAAAAAGCTCGGTGATGCACTTGGCGGAGTTGTAGAAGACTGCGTTAATAAGGTAGGTGTAGACTTAAATACTGCATCAGCACCACTTCTTACATATATTTCTGGTATCAGTAAGGTAATTGCTAAGAATATTGTTGAATATAGAGAAGAAAATGGTAAGTTCGAGAGCCGTGCGCAGCTCCTTAAAGTTCCTAAGCTTGGACCTAAGGCTTATGAGCAGTGTGCAGGTTTCCTCAGAATCATGGATGGTAAAAATCCTCTTGATGCTACAAGTGTACATCCAGAGACTTATGATGCTACCAAGAAACTTATGGAGAAGCTTGGTATCACTATGGATGAAGTACGTCAGGCTCAAAAGGATAGTGCCAAGGCAGTAGCAGCAGCTAAAAAGGCTCCTGCAAAGCCAGCTGAAAAGCCTAAGAAGAAAGAAAAGAAAGTTGTAATCAAGAATACAAATACAGCAATGGGAGCGGCACTTGCAGCAGCACTTGCAGGCAGCAACCTTGTAGCAGAGGATACAGCTAAAAAGGAAACAGCAGGAAATACAGCTATTGATATAGCAAACAGCGTTGTATCAGCTGGAAGTCTTTCCAAGAAAATCGGAGACAAAAAGAAGCTGGCAGAGGAACTTGGAATTGGTGAAATCACACTTTCAGATATCATAAGCGAGCTAGAAAAGCCATCAAGAGATCCGCGTGAGAGCATGCCTGCTCCAATACTTAGAAGTGATGTTATGGATATGAAGGACCTTAAGCCTGGAATGATATTAAAGGGTACAGTCAGAAATATTGTAGACTTTGGTGCATTCGTTGATATAGGTGTTCATCAGGATGGTCTTGTACATATATCACAGATTACAGACAGATATATTAAGCATCCTCTTGATGCTGTGAGCGTTGGTGATATTGTTGATGTTCAGGTTATGGAAGTTGAACTTGCCAAGAAGAGAATTGCTCTTACTATGAAGATCAAGAATAATCAGAAATAATCTGATAATGCAAAAAAGCAACCTCGCTCGGCGTGAGTGATATTGTTTATTGAATGCGATTTATGCACAAAATGTTGTTTGTGTAATAGAATCTTGCCAGTCTATATCCAATAATGAAGGAACAAATATTTATTGTAATTGGAAAAAGAAAGCTGGACCACATTGGAATTGTTCGTGGTTTACAGGAATAGGTCATACTGAATCATTTCACTATCATGCTTAGGATAGTATATGATGCATTAG